>JBFHPZ010000014.1:0-15444 GCA_041592495.1 Gammaproteobacteria bacterium
CACTCAACAAGCGGGAATCACTCAGCAGAGTAACAATCAACGTGGTTTCATCAACACCCAGATCTTTCAGAATCAGGGCAACATCCGCACTGCACGGTAGATGAGTTTCCTGGCTTGCTACAGACCAGGCATATTCACAGGCACGGTAAATAGGTTCATTCGATTCAGGCATTCTGCCTGCGAGTGTTTGCACATAGCGATCGAAGGTGAACTGCTCAAGTAATCCGGGTTGTGGCTTGGTTTTTTGCATGATGATTAATGGGTCTGATTCAACAGGTCTATTTTAGCTCTTACAGGCCGAAGGAGTTGAACCATTTAACTAAAGATAATGAGTATCAATGCTGATCTCGCACAGTGATCTCAGGAAACCTTGCAGGACTTGCAGTGACCATAGATGATCAGGCTGTGTTCGGTAATCTTAAAACCATTGTCTTCGGCAATTTTTTTCTGACGTTCCTCGATCAGGTTATCCATAAATTCGATCACCTTGCCACATTTAACGCATACCAGATGATCGTGATGCTTGCCTTCGTTAATTTCAAATACCGCCTGACCCCCTTCGAAATGGTGGCGATTTACCAGGCCGGCGGCTTCAAACTGGGTCAGCACACGATAAACCGTAGCCAGACCGATTTCTTCACCCGCATCCAGCAGCGCCTTGTAAATATCTTCAGCCGTCTGGTGACGCGTTTTGCTGGCTTCCAGCAATTCCAGAATTTTCATTCTTGGCAAAGTCACCTTTAATCCGGCTTTTTTTAGATCAGCGGTTTCCAAAATTAAACTCCTGCTGTTTTTGGTCGTCGAATGGGGTAGTATGCAACCACCAGATTATACGCGTTTGGCTATAAGTATCATTATCATATGCAAAAGAATCTCATTTTTATTACCCTGATTTCAAGCCTCATTCTCCCTGCCATCAGCCTTTCCGGTTGCACCAGCCTGTTGCCGGAGCCGCACAAAATCGATATCCAGCAGGGTAATCGGGTGAAATCAGAGGATCTGGCCAAAATCAAAACCGGTATGACCCGTGATCAGGTGCGATTTGTACTGGGCACGCCTTTGTTACAGGATACCTTTCACCAGAATCGATGGGATTACCTGTTTTATCTGAAACCTGGGAGTAGTGAACCCCGGCAATCCCGGATCAGCCTGTTTTTTGAAGAAGATAAGCTGGTCAAAATTGATACCAGTGAATATCAGCCGGACCAGCAGTATCTGAATGGGGATAATGGGGTGGAAAAAGCTAAAGCTGACAGCAAGATGGATGTTTACTAATCGTCATCAGAAGTCGATTCATCAGCATCCAGATCACCACCACCCTTTTTCATACGTTTACCTTCGGCTTCGCGCTTGCGCCGCACTTCCTTCGGGTCTGCAATGAGAGGGCGATAGATTTCCACACGGTCACCGGCCTTGAGTTCGGTAACCGGTTTACTCAGTTTAGAAAAGATACCGATTTTATTACTCGCCAGGTCAATTTCAGGAAATTGCTCCAGAATCCCTGAAAAAAGTATGGCCTGTTCTGCTGTCGTTCCCACAGGCACATTGACGGGTAAAATCACCTGACGATCATCTCGGGCATAGGCCACTTCAACGTCGATATGATCAGTTACGTTCACCATACACCTCCACTGCCCGTTTGCTGAATGCATCTACCATGGTGTTTGCAATCTGGTTGAACACCGCGCCCACTGCCAGGGCAATCAACCTGTTTTCGAATTCAAAATCCAGGTCCAATGAGATTTTGCATGCCTCCGCGCCTTTCAAAGCATCGAATCGCCAGAAGCCTTCCAGATGCTTAAACGGCCCCTTCAGCAAACGCATTTCAATCATTTTATTTTTTTGCATGCGATTGATGGTGGTAAAGGATTTGTTCAAGGCGCCCTTGGCTATTTCGATACTGGCCTTGACCTGCTGTTGAGCCTCATCACGCTCCAGCACGGCGGTGGAACGACACCAGGGCAAAAAACTGGGATAGGCTTCAATATCTTCGACCAATCGATACATTTCTTCTACGGAGTAAGGCACCAGGGCATTACGGGAAATCAGCGTCACAACTCACCCTATCAACTTAAATTACACCAATAACATTCAGGAACACGATCATCACGGCCACTGGCGTGATATAGCGCACCAGGAAACGCCAATACTTATAACCGGTTTCCGTCGAATTCAACTCATCTTTACTGGATTTTTCCTTGAGTATCCAGCCTGCAAAAATAGCAATCAGCAAACCGCCCAGCGGTAACATGATGTTAGCAGTGAGGAAATCTAACAGATCAAAGATGGTCTTGCCGAACCATTTCTTGTTTGACCAGACATTAAAGGATAAAACCGACCCTATACCCAATACCCAGGTAATGGTTCCCAGCCAGGCTGTGGCGTAGATGCGGTTCATGCCCTGATTTTCCACCAACCAGGAAACGGATGGCTCAATCAGTGAAATAGCCGAACTCCAGGCGGCAAAGACCAGCAATACAAAAAACAGGGTGCCCATAAGGATACCGGCATCCATCTGGCCAAAGGCTATGGGAAGGGTTTTAAAAATCAGACCTGGACCTGCCCCGGGTGTCAGTCCATGGGCAAATACAATCGGAAATATCGCCATGCCGGCAAACAGGGCAACAGCGGTATCCGCACCGGCAATCATGAAGGTGGTTTTGGCAATAGAGGCATCCCTTTGTAAATAGGAGCCATAAACCATAATCGCCCCCATACCCAGACTCAGGGTAAAAAAGGCATGCCCCATAGCGATCAGCACCGCTTTCCAGGTGATTTTGCTGAAATCCGGTGTAAACAGAAAAGACAAGCCTTCAGCAAAATGGCCGGTCGTGGTGGCATAAATGACCAGTATGGCCAACAGAATGAACAAAGCCGGCATTAAATAACGTACCGCTTTTTCCAGGCCGTGTTGTACCCCCCGGGCAACCACCACCATGGTAGCCACCATGAATATGGTATGCCAGGCCAGCAAGCGTTCCGGGTCCGATACCAGACCGGTGAAAATGCTATTGATACCATCCGCTGTAGCGCCAACGAACATACCGCTGGCGGAACGGAACACATAGGATAGTGCCCAGCCGGCAATCACACTGTAATAAGACAGAATCAGGAAACCCGCAAGCACGCCCAGCCAGCCCAATCCCACCCAGACAGTAGAACGCCCCTCCTCTGCCGCCAGCGTGGCCATGGTATTAATCGGGCTCTGCCGACCTCGACGTCCCAGTAATACCTCAGCCATCATGATGGGTATGCCGATGACCGCAATGCATAACAAATACACCACGACAAATGCACCACCACCGTTTTCTCCGGTGATATAGGGAAACTTCCAGATATTGCCCAAGCCCACTGCCGAGCCGGTCGCCGCCAGAACAAAGGCCATGCGATTGCTCCACTGCCCGTGGATAGATCTGCGTTGCTCGGATGCCATGCTTCCCCCAGATTGCGCCTGTAATTTTATTTGTTAGCCGCATTTTGAGCAAAAATGTCCTATTACTCAACTATTTAGCCTGTATAATTCGTCGCTTATTCAAATTCTTAAGTATGTAACATCCCATGGCCAAGGCAAAAAAAGGAAAACAGTCCACCAGCAGTACCATCGCGCTGAACAAAAAAGCGCGCCATGACTACACCATTGAAGAAACCTACGAAGCAGGTCTGGTGCTGGAAGGATGGGAAGTTAAAAGCCTGCGCGAAGGTCGCGTGCAAATGACGGAAAGTTACGTGCTGATCAAGGATGGCGAAGTCTGGTGGTTTGGCGGCCTGATTACACCACTGCTATCCGCCTCGACCCATGTCAATCCTGACCCTATCCGCACCCGAAAACTGCTGTTGAACCAGAAGGAAATCAGCAAGCTCATCGGCTCCGTCGAACGCAAGGGTTACACCCTGGTACCTCTGGCGATGTACTGGAAAAAAGGTCGCGCCAAACTGGAAATCGGCCTGGCCAAGGGTAAGAAGGATTATGACAAACGCGCCACCGAGAAGGATCGCGACTGGCAGCGTGACAAACAGCGCATCATGAAACACAGCAAATAATTCCGGCTTAAGATTTTAGATTATGGGCTTTCGGCTTTGGTCCGGTTCACAATAAAAGGAAAGAGGATCAACCTGAACCTGTTTAATTGATTGTGGGTTTATTTTTTATTTTCACTCAAAAGGGTGAGTCAATTCTTAATATCTCTTATATACTAAGCTTCTAAATACAAATCATAAAAAAACTGAAAGCGGCAAATAAGTAAGTTGTGATAGCGACCTGAAATAGTTTCTGCCGAAACAAAATGGATAAATAATGAAAAAAACAATTCTTATTCTACTTTTATACACTTTCTTTTTAACACCAGCTCGAGCAGTTTTAATCGAGACAGATTTATATTCAGAAGGCGATGGATTGTTAACATACGACTCTGTCACAGGTCTCGAATGGATGGACATGACCGAAACCTACTGGCTTTTTGGACATCAAGTTATAGCAAATCTCTCAGAAGGTGGCATATGGGAAGATTTTTTTCACGCATCAATATCAGATGTATCTGAATTCTATACCAATGCCGGCATTCCTGTTCTGGGTGGCGTAACACAATCTAATTATGAATCTGTTAAACAATTAATCGAGCTAATGGGTGGTATTGATACAATTCGAGGATTAACATCCTCTCAGACAGGTCTAGGTCTACTTGGAACAAGATTATTCGTCGAGTGTTACTATTCTTTATTTGATCAGAAGGACATTTGCCTCGGAACCGCCTCCTTAAATCAGTATTATAATAACAATTATTATAACACTGCTTCTAGTGACGGAGGCTCCTGGCTTGCCAGAGTAGCTACCAACCCCCCGACCATAGTTCCATTGCCAGCCTCCTTCTGGTTATTTATATCAGGCATCATGTCTCTCTGGATAGCCAGGAGAAAAAAATAAATTGGCACTAAAATAAAACCTATTCAAATACTAAAAGCAAGAGTTCAATAAGAGCATTAGGTTTAGTGCAAAACTAAACACACAGGTATCAGGGTCAATCTGTAGATTTTAGCTTAGGAGCTTTTCGCTTCGGACCTGTTCCACAAGCAATTCTCACCCAGACGCTGCAAACTGGCTTCATGGGCGCTCAGCTCATCGGTGGTAGCGCGTATAACCTTGAGGGAAGGACGCTGACTATCCAGCCGCCGTATCGGGCTGGCGGTAACACCGGACTCTGAATTTTCATTCTGGCCCAATGATAAGGCCGCCTGTCCACCGGTCATGCGCAAATACACTTCCGCCAGCAATTCCGCATCCAGCAAGGCGCCATGCAATTCGCGCTTGGAATTATTCACATCATAGCGTTTGCACAGGGCATCGAGGTTATTTTTCTGGCCCGGGTGTTTCTGTCGCGCCATCACCAGGGTATCGGTGATAGTGCAATGATCGACCAGCTGTCCCCAGTCCGGGCCAATCATATTCAATTCATGGTTGATAAAGCCCACGTCGAAGGGCGCATTGTGGATAATCAGTTCAGCGCCATTCACAAAGCGCATGAAATCTTCGACGATGTCCGCGAATCGCGGTTTATCCGCAAGAAATTCATTGCTGATGCCATGTACTTCAAATGCACCTTCATCAATATGACGATCGGGCTGAATGAACTGGTGATAAAAATTATCGGTGAGGCGTCGGTTGATGATTTCGACACAGCCGATTTCGATAATGCGATGACCCTGTGAAGGCTCCAGGCCGGTGGTTTCTGTATCGAGAACTATCTGGCGCATGTTTTTTAATCTGAAGTTATGAGTCTGAAGGCGTAAGTCTAAAGCAAGGCGTTAAAAGCTTAAACAACTTATAAGCCGGATTACAATTCATCAATGCCACGATTGGCCAGCTGATCGGCGCGTTCGTTTTCATCATGGCCGGAATGGCCTTTCACCCAGCGCCATTCAATGCTGTGTCGTTCGCGTGCTTTATCCAGACGTTGCCAGAGATCGACATTTTTCACCGGTTTTTTTGCGGCGGTTTTCCAGCCTCGGGATTTCCATTGATCTATCCATTCCGTGATCCCCTGCATAACATATTTGGAATCGGTAAAGAGACGGATTTTGCAGGGTCGGGATAGTGTTTCCAATGCCTGAATTGCGGCCATTAACTCCATGCGGTTATTGGTGGTGGTGGTTTCACCGCCACATAATTCCTTTTCGTGTCCGTTAAAGCGCATCAACACACCCCAGCCACCGGGGCCCGGATTGCCACGACAGGCGCCATCGGTATAAAGCTCGACAATATTGTTATTCGAATCTGGCATACAGCAGTATCTATATCAAATTATTTTCTGGCTATGTGATAATTTTCAGGCAATTCAGCTGAAGATGTTTTAAACTCAAAAACATTGTACACGTATTTAACAATAAGCTTAAAAAAAGTTGCTAGCACATTGAAAACAAAAAACATTTCACTAAAAACACCACGTATTTACTCATTGTTTTCCGGCCTGTTACCATTGCTTCTTGTAGCCGGATGCGCACAAAACACCCGTGTCAGCGAAAGCTACCGCGGGCTTGATAGCATTCAGGCCGATACTGCTCAAATAGTAACTGAAGCAGTGACTTCATCAGCTAATGAATCCAATGAACTGCAGAACGCCCTGTTTGCCATTAACCCGGAAGATTATATCGAGGAACGGGATAATATCTGGGATCGCGTTCGCTCCGGTTTCCAGTTACAGGATAATATCGACAATCCACGGTTAATGTCGGAGCTCAACTGGTACAGCCAGCATGACGCCTACCTGGATCGTGTGATTGAACGTGCCGAGCCTTTTCTGCATTACATCATGAGTGAAGTTGAAGCCCGTGGCTTGCCTACCGAACTGGCCCTGTTACCTATTGTGGAAAGCGCATTCCAGCCCTTTGCCTATTCCCATGGCCGTGCCGCCGGTATCTGGCAGTTCATTCCTTCCACCGGCAAGCTCTATGGCCTGAAACAAAACTGGTGGTATGACGGCCGTCGTGATGTCTATGCCTCCACCCAGGCTGCCCTGAAATATCTGGAAAACCTGAATCGTGAATTCAAAGGCGACTGGTTGCATGCCCTGGCGGCTTACAACTCAGGTTCCGGTACAGTCCAGCGCGCCATTCGCAAGAATCAGAAACGTAACAAACCAACTGATTTCTGGTCACTGGATTTACCAAAAGAAACCCAGGCCTATGTACCCAAACTGCTCGCACTCAAGCGTCTGGTAGATGCACCTCATGAATATGATATCAGCCTGCGTTGTGTCGAAGACCTGCCCTATTTCGACAGGGTGGATGTAGGCAGCCAGATTGATCTGGCCATGGCAGCGGAAATGGCGGAACTTGACCTTGAAACCCTGTATGAGCTTAATCCCGGCTACAATCGCTGGGCAACTGACCCTTACGGTCCCCACAGCCTGTTAATCCCCGTGGATAACGTCGCCGTGTTCAAGGAAGCCCTGGCCGAACTGGCCCCGGAAGACCGCATCAAATGGAAACGTCACAAGATTGCCCAGGGCGAAACCCTGAGCCATATAGCGGATCGCTATACCGTTTCGGTTGACAACATCAAACAGCTGAATAATTTACGTTCCAATAACATCCGTGTTGGTGACCATCTGGTCATTCCAGTTGCCAGCCGCAAGTTATCGGATTACAACCTGACGGCTTACCAGCGTAAACGCACCCTGCAATCCATTCAGCGCAAAGGCACTCGGGTGATGCATTATGTGCAATCCGGTGAAACCTTCTGGGAAATCTCCCGCAAGTACAAAGTCAATACCCGTGAACTGGCGCGCTGGAATGGCATGGCTCCGCGTGACCCGCTAAAGATTGGTCAGAAACTGGTGGTCTGGACCCGCAAACCCGTATCATCCCCAAGCGCCATGGCCAGTGTTACCGGCAAAGCCATTCAAACCATTTCCTATCGTGTACGTAACGGTGACTCCCTTTATGGTATTGCCCAACGTTTTCGCGTAGCTGTTAACGACCTAAAACGCTGGAATGTTCTTGATGGCAAATATCTACAACCTGGCCAGATGCTAAAACTGTATGTCGATATCACCGAACAAACCGGTGAAGGCTAGATCATTCTGAATCCCGAACCCCGGTCTCATCCGGGGTTCATCATTTTTACGTCTGTACGTCACCTGAAATAAACACTAAGATTCAGCTCTGATAAGTTGAAAATAAATGCAACAAGGTTTCCAGATGACTGAAAAAATTGATGTTGCCCTGCTGGCACGATTCCAACCGCTCAATGCCCTCAATGCTGAAAACCAGCAAGAAATCCTTAAACAACTCAAACCAGAAACCATTACTGCCGGCCATAATCTTTTCAAAAAAGGCGACAGGAAAAACGTTCAGTTTTTTCTGGTGAAGGGTGAAGTAGATCTAATTGGTGATGCCGGTGTACTAAAGACCATCAAAGGCGGCACCCCGGAAGGTTTCAATGCCCTCGCCCACATCCTGCCACGCACCGTCAGCGCCAAAGCCAAAACCGATTGTATTATTTTCAAAATTGACGGCGACCTGATTGACGTCATGCTGACCTGGGATCAAACCGGCAGCTACCAGGTGACCGAATTTGGTATCAGCAGTGGTAATGGTGATGATGACTGGATGACACGCATTCTACAAACCGAAGCCTTCCATCGCATACCACCCGCAAACATCCAGGCTATTTTCATGCGCATGGAATCAGTCCCCGTAAAAGCCGGCGACAACATCATCAAACAGGGTGAAGACGGTGACTATTTCTACATTATCAAAAAAGGCCGTAGCCTGGTCACCCGCTCCATGCCGAACCAGCCCAAGGGCATAAAACTGGCAGAACTCAAGGACGGTGATACCTTTGGCGAAGAAGCACTGATTTCCGATACCAAGCGTAACGCATCGGTCACCATGTTGACTGATGGTGTTTTAAGTCGTTTGTCGAAACAGGACTTTCTGGAATTACTCAATGAACCCCTGCTGGACTGGGTAACTTATGAGCAAGCACAGCAACTGATAGATAAAGGCGCCGAATGGCTGGATGTGCGCCTACCCGCAGAGCATCAAACTGATGCCATTAAAAACAGTAAGCACATACCACTAATATTTTTACGAATGAAAGCAGACGCACTCGACGCATCCAGGCCTTATGTGGTGTATTGCGATACTGGCCGTCGTAGTTCAGCGGCTGCATTTCTATTAAACGAAAGAGGCTTCAATACTTTCGTATTAAAGGATGGCGTGGGCTCAGTGCCAACGGAAATGCGTACAGGTCAAACATCCTGAATCAATCACCAGCATAACCCGGTATAGCTGAATGATCGACTTCATCAATCTGATCAGCACTTAAAAATTCCCGTGCATACTTCAAATACACTTTGTGTTTTACAAAGGCATGAAAAATATCCGGGTCGATATGATGATCCAGACACATCTTGCCAAGAATATTTAAACATTCACTGAGCTTCTTGCCCGGTTTGTAGGGTCGGTCTTTTGCAGTCAGGGCTTCGAAAATATCGGCTATACCCATCATGCGTGCCGGCCATGACATTTGTTCACGGGTTAGTCCGCGCGGATAACCTCGACCATCCATGCGCTCATGATGACCACCGGCATATTCGGGTACATTACGTAAATGTTTCGGAAATGGTAATTTCTCCAGCATCTTGATAGTCACCGCAATGTGATTATTAATAATCTGGCGCTCATCATCGGTTAATGTTCCCTTGGCTATGGTGAGATTCGCAACCTCATCCGATGACAAAACTTTTGCATCTATACCTTCGGGATCTTGCCAACGAAGTTCCGCAATTTCACGCACACGTTGTTGGTCCGATTCCGACATAAACTCGCCGCCAACATTAAAGCGTTTAAGAAAGGCACGGTCATCTTCCAGTTGTGCAATCCATGCTGCGTAATCATTTTCTGCCTTTGCTATTTTTTTGACATCATTGTTAGCTGCCATTTTTTCTTCGAGCAGTTTAATCCTGGCATCACGTTTCAAAACTTCGAAGCGTGTATCGATGGTATGAATACGATCGTAAATAGTTTCCAGTTTGGTGGATTTATCTATGACATATTCCGGCGTTGTTACCTTGCCACAATCATGTAACCAGCCGGCAATCATTAATTCATAACGATCCTTGTCGTGCATTTCGAATTTCGCCAGCGGTCCCTGGCTTTCTTTATCACACGCTTCGGCAATCATCATGGTTAATTCCGGTAACCGTCTGCAATGCCCGCCAGTATAAGGTGATTTTTCATCGATCGCGGTGGCGATTAATTTGATAAACGCTTCAAACAATGCTTTTTGCTCATCGATCAGGCGTTTATTGGTTAATGCGACTGCTGCCTGTGATGCCAGGGATTCAGCCAGCTTTTGATCTTCGGCACTGAAGGTTATTACCTTTTTGTTTTCTTCATCCATGCAGTTGATTAGTTGCAACACTCCGATGATATCGTTTTCATGATTCTTCATCGGGATAGTTAACAGTGATTTGGTACGATAACCGGTTTGCTGGTCGAATTTACGTGTGCCTGAAAAATCGTAACCTTCCGCATGATACGCATCAGCAATATTGACGGTTTCATCTTTCAATACTGCCCTGGTCACCACCATGGAAAGATTCTCACGACCGGCAATATAAAGCTGCAATGGTGGAAAAAGAATTTCATGACCACTGGTGCCACCCATATAGATACCCAGTGAATCGGTGGAAACAATTTCAAATTTAAGCGTTTTGTCTTCCGTTAAGGTGTAGAGCGTACCACCATCCGCATTGGTCAGTTGTTTTGCGCCATTCAGAATCAATTCCAGGACACGCTGATTATTTTTTTCTGATGATAAGGCAACACCTATTTCATTCAGCTTTTCAATTTTTGTAAGCATATCCATAGTCTGACCTCAACGTGAGTTAATCATTTCCGATCAGAAATCACCCGCTGCTGCGCGATGCATAATTTTCAGTATGGTATCCCTAACCTTGATAGTCTCTGCTTTAAGCGCAGGCGGTAAAGTTTTACCACCATAAATCATCAAGTCCATGTCGTGAGTATAGAGCCAGAGTTTGCCCTGTTTATCTTCAATCAGGGTAATGCGACACGGTAAATAACTGGCAAAAGCATCATTAAAATCGAGCATGCTGGCTGCGGAAATGGCGCTGCATAACAAATAGATTTTGGTATAGCGATAGGGTTTACCCGAAAGGGCTTCTACTTCCTTGTACATGGGCAGGTCACCCACATGTTTGATATTGAGTTCGCTGGCAATTGAACGAATCGAGTTATCAACTTCTCGTGCCGTTACACCTTCCTTTACCGGCACCTTAACCACCAGTGCCTCCATGGCCGATTGCGAATCCACGATTCTGTTTACGATATTAAGGTACATTTCACCGGCACGGGGGTCCATTTCATCCAGCTGTTTTAGAATGGGCATGACCTTGAAGACCAGTAAAACAAGCACAACCAGACTCATGCCGCCAATAACGGCTAATGTATTTTTGAATAATTTCATTATTTTTGTATACCACCCAGGGTCAACGCATAGGGCGCCAGCAACCTTTCTAATTCTTCCCGTGATAAATCCGTCATCTCTTCGGCTACATCAATCACCGCACGGCCATCGGCGTAGGCTGTCTTCGCAATTTTTGCACCCAGTTCATAACCGATGACCGGGTTTAAAGCCGTCACCAGAATCGGGTTACGATTCAGTGCGGCCTGAATATTTTTATGATTGACAGTAAAACCGGCTATGGCCTTATCCGCCAGCATACGGGCGCCATTCGCCAGAATCTCGATACTCTGTAACAGATTGTAGGCAATAACCGGCAACATCACATTCAGCTGAAAATTACCGGACTGACCGGCTATGGTGATGGTGGTGTCATTACCCATGACCTGGGCGCAGACCATGGCCATGGACTCCGGTATCACCGGATTCACCTTGCCCGGCATGATGCTGCTGCCAGGTTGCAAGGCTGGTAAGGCGATTTCACCCAGACCCGCCAGTGGACCACTGTTCATCCAGCGCAAATCATTGGAGATTTTCATCAGGCTTACGGCAATGGTTTTAAGCTGGCCGCTGAGTTCCACCGCTGCATCCTGTGTACTCAAGCCTTCGAATTTATTGGATGCCGAACTGAAAGCTTCGCCGGTTTTGTGGGTTAAACATTGCGCGACGCGTTCACCGAATTCATCATGGGCATTGATGCCGGTACCTACCGCCGTGCCGCCCAGGGCCAGGGCACTGATGCGTGGCAATACGGACTTGATACGTTCGATACCATTGGCGATCTGAGCCGACCAGCCCCCCAGTTCCTGAGACATGCGCACCGGCATGGCATCCATCAAATGGGTGCGCCCGGTGAGTACCACATCATCCAGTTCGTTAGCGCGCTGGTCGATGGCTTGTTTCAGATGTTCCAGCGCCGGAATCAACAATCCTGCGGATTCCAGGGTGGCGCTGACATAAATGGCCGTGGGAATCACATCATTGGAACTTTGCCCCATGTTGACATGATCATTGGGGTGCACCTTCTCGCCCAGGGATTTGCTGGCAATATGTGCGATCACCTCGTTGGCGTTCATATTGGTGCTGGTGCCGGAACCGGTCTGGAATATATCGATGGGAAAATGTTGGTCATAGGCACCGGAAGATACTTCATCCGAAGCCGCCATTATGGCTTCTGCAATGAGTTTATCCAGCATACCCAAATCGCGATTCACTTCGGCACAGGCCGCCTTGGTCAGACCCAGTGCCTTGATCAGGGCCCGTGGCATGGGCAATCCACTGACCGGAAAGTTGTTCACCGCCCGTTGAGTTTGTGCCCCATAGAGTGCATCTGCAGGAACCTGCAACTCACCCATGCTATCTTTTTCAATACGAAAATCAGTCATTTTGACTCCTTATTCTGCGCCCGGACCTGTATAATTTGCGCTTAATTTTAGCCCGAATACAAACAGACTGAAGAAAAATATCATGCAACTAACTGAACTGACTGTAATATCCCCCGTCGATGGCCGTTACGGCAGCAAAACCACAGACTACCGCGCCATTTTTAGCGAATATGGTTTGATTCGCCATCGGGTACTGGTGGAAGTGCGCTGGTTGCAGGCACTGGCCAGACATGAGCAAATCAAGGAAGTCCCGGCGCTGGGGGAACACGCCAATAACATCCTGAACGATATTGCAGACAAATTTAGTGTTGAAGATGCGCAAAGAGTAAAGAACATCGAGAAAACCACCAACCATGATGTGAAAGCGGTGGAATACTTCCTCAAAGAAAAAATAACCGGCAATACCGAGCTGGAAGCCATATCCGAATTTATCCATTTTGCCTGCACCTCGGAAGACATCAATAACCTGAGCTATGCGTTGATGATGCGCGAAGGACGCAACCAGGTATTGCTGACACAAATGGACAATGTCATCGACAGCCTGCGCAAACTGGCCCATGACCATGCCGAACAACCCATGCTCAGTCGCACCCATGGCCAACCCGCATCACCGACAACCATGGGCAAGGAAATTGCCAATGTGGTTTATCGTTTACAACGCCAGCGTGAACAGGTCGCGGCCGTCAACATCCTGGGCAAGATCAACGGCGCGGTGGGTAACTACAATGCACACTTGTCTGCCTATCCCGATATCGACTGGTCAAAATTCGCCAAAGACTTTATTGAATCACTGGGCCTGGTTTACAACCCCTACACCATCCAGATCGAACCCCATGATTACATCGCAGAACTGTTCGATGCGGTTGCCCGCTTCAATACCATATTGATCGATTTCAGTCGTGATGTCTGGGGCTATATTTCGCTGGGTTATTTCAAACAGAAAACCGTGGCCGGTGAAATCGGTTCCTCCACCATGCCGCATAAAGTAAATCCCATCGATTTCGAAAATGCCGAAGGCAACCTGGGCATCGCCAATGCCCTGTTCGATCACCTGGCAATGAAATTACCTATATCCCGCTGGCAACGTGACTTAACCGATTCCACCGTATTGCGCAATTTGGGTGTTGGTTTTGCCCATTCCTCCATTGCTTACTCATCTGCATTGCGTGGTATTAGCAAACTCGATATCAATCCTGCTGCCCTGCTGCAGGATCTGGATAACAACTGGGAAGTTCTGGCCGAACCCATTCAAACTGTGATGCGTCGTTACGGCATTGAACAGCCTTATGAAAAACTCAAGGAACTGACTCGCGGAAAATCAGTTGATCAAAAGGCCATGCAGGAATTTGTCAGCAAGCTGGACATTCCTCAGGAAGCCAAGGATCGATTAATGGCCATGACACCGGCCAATTACATTGGTAATGCCATCGAGCAGGCCAAGAACATTTAGCCCATAAACCCCGCAGAAGCGGGGTTTGTTATTTATATGCGGCAATTACCTGATTTTGACTGACGACTACAAATAGCCTGATACTCGGTAATTGACATACCATATTTAGTATATATACTTTATATTATGTGGAAAGTATATGAACACCGGACAGTTTCCAAACAACTAAAAGCCCTGCCAAAGGAAGTTCTTAAACGATACGAAAAGTGGAAGGATATCGTTTCCATATCAGGCCCAGGCGGCTTGAAGCATATTAAAGGCTTTCATGATGAAGCTTTGCGTGGCGAACAAAAAGGACATAGATCGTCAAGACTAAATATCCAGTATCGTGTCATATACAAAGTAATATCTGATGAAATCATCGTACAGGTAGTGTCTGTTACACCACATGATTAACGGGTGAAGTAATATGAAAGGTTATACCAAAGCTAGCAAAAACATAGACGTCTCTGTCGGAGAGTCCGTAAGAATTATTCGAGAATTACAGGAAATGAGTCAAAATGACTTGGCTCGTATCACTGGTATTCCACAGTCTACAATCTCTGCCATTGAAAATGACCGCATACAACTTGGCGTTGAACGCGCCAAGGTGCTTGCGCAGGCATTAAAATGCCATCCAGCCGTTCTGGTATTTCCAGGCTGGACTATTCAGCAGGACAATGCTGCCTAATATCACTTAGATACGATCATTAAACAATGAAACCATTTTCACCCTTGGGTAATCTCACACCTGAACAATTCCTCAAAGACTACTGGCAAAAAAAAGCATTGGTTATTCGCCAAAGTTTTCCTGATTTCGAATCGCCTATTTCACCGGATGAGTTAGCAGGCCTCGCCTGTGAAGAGGAAGTTAATTCACGCATCGTCATCGAGAAAGATGGCGACCATCCCTGGCAACCGATATATGGCCCTATGGATGAAGATGTGTTTGCGCGCATGCCTGAAACTCACTGGACGTTATTGGTCAATGATGTTGAGAAACACGTTCCGCAACTGGCGTGGATTGTAGATGCCTTTCGATTCATTCCTGAATGGCGCATGGATGATTTAATGATCAGTTATGCACCGCAAGGTGGTTCTGTGGGTCCACACATGGATTTATACGATGTATTTATCCTGCA
>JBFHPZ010000015.1:0-15413 GCA_041592495.1 Gammaproteobacteria bacterium
ATTTCACCCCCTACAGCCGGGTGGCGCAACTGCCGATAGTGCGGGTCAAGGGTAAAATTGACTATACCGCGACCTATGCCAGGGCCAAGGCGGCCGCCCTGTATCTGGCGGACTATGTTGCCCGCTTTAATGATTCCGAGGTGCTGGGCGCTGATGTGATTCTGGGCGGTGACTGGGTACTGGGTGGTACTTCTCTGGACTGCCGTAAAACCCGCACCTGTACCGATGATGAAATTGCCGAGGCCATTTTAGGTATTCCGGCTCCGGAACCCATCGATCCCAATCTGCCCATGTCGGCATCCAATACCAAGAAAGCCAATGTGCTGGATTTCTGTAACGAGCACTACGCCAAGCAGGCATTGGGCGTTGATCCCATCATCGATGATAAAAAAGTGGTGAACGGTTACAGCCATACCCCGGCGCTGCCCTGTGAAGTCGCCATCTGGAATGATGACAAACATATCTATGTGGACATGCTGGATCCCAACGCGATTTTTACCCTGTTCTTTACCGATGTGCTGTTCAGTGCCGACATGCAGGATCCCGCTTTTGCCGAAGCCATCAGTGCCTTGCCGCCCCAGGTGAAAGCGGAAATCAAAGCTATTGTGCAACATGCCATGGTGGCGTTCGATGCCAATACCGAAATCCTGGATAAAGCCATGGGCCCACGCTACACCAGCATGGATCAGGTTGTTCAGACTGTGGATGCGTCGCCCGAAGATTCACCCTACAAGCATGTCGCTTACACCAAGGTTGACGGTGGCGTGTTCACCGATAGTGAATCTGCAGCAGTGACCCAGGCCATCATCAACACCATGAGTATTCATGGCACGTCTACAGAAGGTGTGCATCCCACGGTGATTGATGCCGAAGGCAATACCCTGGACAGCATTTTAAGTCCAGGTTCGAGCTGGCGTTCAGCGCGTGCCACACCCCTGACCCTGCCGGGTAAAAATCACGTAATTGAGGCCTGCTCGCCCAAGTACGCCAAGATGGCCATGAGTACCGGTCTGCATCATGTGACAGCATTACCCTGTGAAATTACGGTGCAAATTATCGACCGAGACAAGGACGGCACCAGGGAAAGCCTGGTGGTGAGCTATCTTGATCCCCACTTTATGCTGGGAGCCCTGTTTGCGGATATTTCCCCTGAAGATCAGCTCTATTTTGCAGAAATTCCCGGCAACATCATGGATGATCTGCAAAAAGTGGTCGCTGCAGCACTGGATGTGAATTCCGGTATCGCCCTGAACCCGGCTGTTCAGATCCGCTATAACATGCTGCCCTAACCGACTAGCTATCTGGTTTTTGCTCTTGTCCGGCGTCCTGCCGGGCGAGAGTATTTTTCAGGTGCTTGGTAATGATTATGAAAACCTGGTTTGTAAAATATCTGGTCTTGATCTGCATGGCATGGGGACTTCCTGCCGGGGCCATGGAATACCAGTTACCTGATTTGACGGGCAAGACCCAGTCCCTGCAGCAGTTTCGGGGTAAATGGCTGGTGGTGAACTACTGGGCCAGCTGGTGCAAAACCTGTCGTCTGGAATTTGCTGAGCTTAATGCTTTACATGACAGTGGTCAGGATATAGTCGTGATCGGTATTAATTTTGAATCCATAGAGAAGGCGGCTTTGCGCGACTTTGTCGCTCAGCAGAACATACGATATCCGGTCTGGTTGAGTGAACCGGTGCCGGAAACGCCCCTTGGCCGTGTGCCCGCACTGCCAACCACCTATATTATTGATCCATCTGGAAAACCGATTGCCGGCCAGGTTGGTCTGGTGTCGCAACAGCAGCTTGAAGATTACATTGCCGAGAAAAGAAAATCAGCAGCGATGGTGACGAACTAGCCTGTCTCTTGAAAATGACGAGTCTCATCCCCATTTACTTACCCATGAAGCAGGTGGGTGTTTCTTTCATCCCCAGTTGGTACACTTGCTGAAATTTTCTGATCTCATTTAGCCAAGGTGATATGTATGGACGTAATGCAGCGTATTGACGAAGCCGTCAAGCAACATCCGGTATTTATATTTATGAAGGGGACGCCGCAATTTCCCCAATGCGGATTTTCCAGCCGGGCTTCCGAAGCCTTAAAACGTTGTGGCCAGGAATTTGGTTATTGCAATGTATTGGCCGATCCGGAAATTTTCCAGAATTTACCCCGTTATGCCGATTGGCCGACTTTCCCACAGGTTTACATTAATGGTGAGCTGATTGGCGGTTGCGATATTACCCTGGAATTATTTGAAAAGGGTGAGTTGCAGAAAATGGTCGAAGAGGCTGTGGGTAAGTAACTACCGGTTTGCACATGGTTAAACTAAAAAAGCCTCGCAATGCGAGGCTTTTTTATGGTCCATACCTTATCAGTATCAGTAGACGATTTGGTTGCGGCCACCGCTTTTCGCTTTATACAGTTTTTCATCGGCGCACTTAATGATGTATTGCACCGAAGGCTGTTCACCTTCACCACGGTAGAAACAGACACCGATAGAGGCGGTGACTTCCAGATCACCCACAGATGTTTTAAAGGGGCGCTGGTTAATACTGGCAAGGACGCGCTCCAGTGATGAGGGTTTGAAATTCTCGGCACGGGTGTAGTGCATGATAATGCCAAATTCCTCGCCACCCATACGGGCCACCAGATCGGTGGGGCGAACGGTTCGGCGAATACGTCGGGTGAAGCCAACCAGCACTTCGTCGCCCACATCATGGCCGTAGGTGTCGTTAATTTTCTTGAAGTGGTCTATGTCCAGGATCAGAAAGCAGACGCCGCCATGGCGGGCCGAGGCATCCAATAGATGAACTTCCAGCTGTCGCGTCATGAGTCGGCGGTTGGCCACCCCTGTGAGTGGATCGGTCAGGGCCATTTCTTCCAGCTGTTTAACCGTATCTTCCAGCTGTTTTGAGGTTTCCAGCAGGTCATTCTGTAAATAGGCAATACGGGCTGCAGCATTGACACGGGCTGCCAGCTCCTGGGGATTAGGGGGTTTGACAATATAGTCATCGATACCGCGATTAAAGGCCTCAACCAGGGGCCCTGTGCCTTCCTGGGCGGTAAACAGGATGACCGAGGTATAGATGCCGTGTTCTTCGTCCCGTTGGCGAATGCTATCGGTTAGCTCCAGACCATCCATTTCTGGCATAACCCAATCGGCGAGAACCACATCGGCATGTTCTTCATCGATCATCTTCAGGGCCTGGGCGGCGCTGGATGCTACCCTGATATTACTAAAACCGGCTTTTTTGAGTGCGGCCTGAACGACAACACGGCTAAATTGCATATCATCGACGATGATGATGGATACATCTTTATGTGACATAAGTGACTTCACGCGAATTCTGGATTCCTGCAAGTTTTGCGTCCTTGTAGTCAAATATCCTTGCCCATTATCCATTTTAGTTTATTTATTTTTATCTATCGCATGTTTCGGGAAAAAAACAAACGCTGTTCACTCACCAGTGCCAATGATTCTAGCACTCGTTATTATCGCTTGACCATACCATGCCATTGGTTTTGCGCCAACGATTAACGATATTACAGAACAATTCGGCGGTTTTTGCTGCATCATAGGCACCGCTATGTGCATGGCTATTGTCCCATTCGATACCCGCCGCCTGAACAGCACGTGACAAGACGGTTTGGCCATAGGCGAGGCCGGCAAGTGACACGGTGTCGAAGATGCTGAAAGGGTGAAACGGATTGCGACTGATTTTGCAGCGCTCGGCCGCGGCGTTAACGAAATTCAGATCCATGATGGTATTGTGGCCCACCATTATCGCCCGCTTGCAGCCATTTTTTTTCATGGCCTGACGGATGAGTTTGAAAATTTCGCTGATGGCATCGTGTTCACTCACGGCAAAACGAAAAGGATGATAAGGGTCTATGCCGTTGATCGCCATGGACTTCGGGTCCATGTTCGAGCCTTCGAACGGAATAATATGTTTGGAAATCTGTTCATCAATACTGAGAATGCCATTATCATCTATTTTCAATATCACGGCGGCGACTTCCAGCAAGGCATCTTTTTTGGCATCGAAGCCACCGGTTTCAACATCCACCACAACAGGCATAAACCCTCGAAAGCGACGTGACATGGGAGCTGGTTTGTTTTCAGACATATTCGTTCGGTAGGGGCCTGTAAATGAATTTCAGAGAACATCTGCATGAAATCAGTAAAACGACTGCTTGCCCTTGTGCTGTTTATGATCACGATTACGGTGTCATGGTTCAGTCAGGCAGAAGACCAAGGACGCATTCTACACTCCAAAGGCCTGTTATGGAAAATTGAAAAGGCCGGACTAGAAGCCAGCTATATCTACGGCACTATACATATCGGGGATCCTCGTGTGTTGAATCTGGCGCCAGACGTTTCAAAAGCATTCGAAAATGCGCAATGTTTTGCCATGGAGATGCTGCTGAATTTCCAGGCCATGGGCGTCATGGCACGAGCCAGTTTTTTCGATGATGGGCGCACCCTGAAATCAGTCATGCAGCCAAAGGATTATGCAAAATTACTGGCGGTATTGCAGGAACACTATTACATCCCGGAATCTGCCGTGATCAATATGCGGCCCTGGGCTGTGCTGATCATGATGATGATGCCGACAGAAGGTCAAGGGGATAAGGAAATTGCACTGGATATGGTTCTGTATCGTCAGGCGGCCATGGCTAAAAAACAGTTGCTGGGCCTGGAAACCGTGCAGGAGCAACTGGCGATTTTTGATAGCATGACGCTGGAGGAGCAAATCTGGATGCTGAATAAATCTGTCGAAGACTATAAAAAAGTATCTGGTCAAATGGATTTATTGATTCAGGCTTACCTGGATCGGGATCTGGCGGCACTGGTGGATTTGCAGGAACAAAATATGTATGACGATACCGACATTGATGATCGCCTTCTATATGAAATGCTGGATAAACGGAATCATCGTATGGTTGAGCGTATGCAAGCCTGTTTGCAAAAGGGTAAGGCGTTTATTGCCATTGGTGCATTGCATTTACCCGGTGATCAGGGTGTGTTGCATTTACTGGAACAGCAGGGTTATCAGGTTACGTCTATTTATTAATTTGTTTTATCCAGCCAGTTGCCAGAACTCTGTTTCGCCTGCGTGTATGGGCACAATAGTTCCATCACCAAAGGGATAACTTTCTGGTACAAGCCAGGATTTTTTCTCCAGGGTGATTTTCGATTGGTTTCTGGGTAATCCGTAAAAGTCCGCGCCATTAAAACTTGCAAAGGCTTCAAGTTTATCCAGCGCATTGTTTTCATCAAATGCGCGTGCGTAGAGTTCTATTGCCAGGGGTGCTGAGAAAATACCTGCACAACCACAGGCATTTTCTTTTTTGTTTTTTGCATGGGGTGCACTGTCGGTACCAAGAAAAAATTTCCTGCTGCCGGAAGTTGCAGCCTTCACCAGTGCCAGTCGATGCGTTTCACGTTTCAAAACAGGTAAACAATAATAATGTGGACGAATGCCGCCTTTGAAAATCGCATTGCGGTTATACAACAAATGTTGCGGCGTGATGGTGGCTCCAATGTTGTCGCCGCTTTCTGCTACAAAATCCGCCGCATCCCGGGTGGTGATATGTTCAAATACAATTTTTAATTCAGGAAATGCTTTTGTCGTTGGCAAAAGTACGCGATCAATAAATATTTTTTCACGATCAAAAATATCGACTGCCGGATCAACCACTTCACCGTGAACCAGCAATGGCATGCCACAACTTTGCATGGCTTCCAGTGCCTTGTAACAGTTTTTAATATCGGTTACACCCGCATCGGAATTGGTAGTGGCGCCGGCGGGATAGAGTTTAACTCCCTTGATATCGCCACTGTCTTTTGCGCGAATAATTTCATCGGCCGGAGTGTTGTTGGTGAGATAAAGTGTCATCAACGGCTCAAATGCAATACCCTGAGGAATCACATCCAAAATACGCTGGCGATAAGCCTGTGCCTGTTCGGTTGTGGTCACCGGTGGTGTTAAATTTGGCATGATGATGGCGCGGCCAAATTGTCTGGCGCTAAACGGTACAATATGTTTGAGCAGGGCACCGTCGCGTACGTGTAAATGCCAGTCATCAGGGCGAGTTATTGTGAGCTTCATGAATAGTGATCAATTTGACTGTTGGTTTGTAAAAATACAGCTAACAGGTAATATAGCTGCTGACTATAATAACTGATTATCAATCTATGTCCGAACTCGTGAAGCCTTTTTTTTATATTTGCTTACTGTCCAAAGGGCCGCAAGATATACCTTATTCAAATAATTTGTTTAGATTTGGCTTGTTTGCTTATTTTTTCAGTGGCGTAATGACTCTGGCACAGGGCATGGCCATGGAACAGGCGATACCGGCGGCGCTGGTTGACTTGGGTATCCTGCTGATTTTTGCTCGCGTGTGTCTGCAAATGTTCAAGAAGTTGCCGCGCTATGTGCAAATGATGACGGCGTTGCTGGTTATCGGCGCGGTTTTTCAGGTTCTTGCATTTCCATTGCTGATCTCTATTCAGGGAAGTGAAAAAGCTAATGTGGAGTTATCACTGATTCTGTTGTTTTTATTCAGCTGGAATCTGGCGGTGTATGCCCATATTTTCCGCGAATCCTTTGATATCAAAACCGGCCCAGCATTTATTCTTACCCTGGCCTATACCGTGATTTCATTTTCCGCCAACCAGATTTTATTTCCACAAGTGGGAGCCTGATTTTGCATATACATATACTCGGTGTTTGCGGCACGTTTATGGGCGGTATTGCCGTGCTGGCCCGACAGGCCGGGCATAAGGTGACTGGATCGGATGCCAATGTTTATCCCCCCATGAGCACCCAGCTGGAGCAGCAGGGAATCGAATTGATGCAGGGTTATGAGCCAGAACATTTGCAGAATCAGCCGGATCAGGTGGTCGTGGGCAATGTCATGTCGCGGGGTAATGCAGCGGTTGAATACCTGCTTAACCAGGGTATGGACTATACCTCGGGGCCGCAATGGCTGGCGGAACAGGTCTTACGTGATCGCTGGGTGCTGGCGGTAGCAGGTACCCATGGCAAGACTACAACCAGCAGTTTACTGGCCTGGATTCTGGAATATGCCGGTCTTAAGCCGGGGTTTTTAATAGGCGGCGTGCCGGGTAATTTTGGTGTGTCGGCGCGCCTCGGTGAAGGCCCGTTTTTTGTGGTGGAAGCCGATGAATACGATACGGCCTTTTTCGATAAACGTTCCAAGTTTGTCCATTACCGTCCACGTACCCTGATCATGAACAACCTGGAATTCGATCATGCGGATATTTTCGAAAACCTGGATGCGATCAAGCGCCAGTTCCATCATCTGGTACGTACCGTGCCCGGTGAAGGACTGATTGTTGCCAATGGAGATGATGAAAATATAACGACTGTGCTGGAAAAAGGTTGCTGGACACCGGTTGAAACCTTTGGTGAACAATCCTGCCGCATGTGGAATGTGGATAATATCAGTGCCGATGGCGGCTCATTCTCGGTTGATTGTGCCGAAACTATTTATGGTCAGGTGCAATCCAGTCTCATTGGCCGACATAATCGCCTGAATGCCATAGCTGCAATTGCTGCTGCACGTCATGCAGGTGTGCCCATTGCAACAGCCATTGAAGCGCTGAGTCATTTCAAGGGTGTTAAACGTCGCATGGAAATTCGTGGCGAAATCAATGACATCACGGTGTATGATGATTTTGCCCATCATCCCACGGCCATTACCGAAACCCTGGCGGGTTTGCGTGCAGCAATTGGTACTGCAAAAATATGGGCAGTACTGGAGCCGCGATCCAATACCATGCGTATGGGCGTGCACAAAAAACAGTTAGCGCAGTCTCTGACGAAAGCGGATGCAGTATTGTTATATCAGCCACAGGATATC
The DNA here is from genome assembly GCA_041592495.1 of Gammaproteobacteria bacterium. GTDB lineage: Bacteria > Pseudomonadota > Gammaproteobacteria > SZUA-229 > SZUA-229 > JBFHPZ01. The sequence goes on from JBFHPZ010000015.1 coordinate 7,882, forward strand.
GATTGGGATATGCAATCTGTAGTAAATGAGCTGGGTGAAAAAGGTCAATTATTGCGACAGATTGATGACATAGTCAGTCTGTTAAAGCAGCAAGCAAAACCGGGCGATCATATACTCATTATGAGTAATGGCGGCTTTGGTGGCATACATCAAAAAGTTCTGGATGCATTGAAATAAACATCATGTCTGATCAAAGTTCAAAAACCATTATTCTGGCACTGAGCGGTGCTTCTGGTGTGCAGTATGGTGCGCGCTTGCTGGAATATTTGCTGGCGAATGGGCATAAGGTTTATTTGCTGGTAACCAAAGCTGCGCAGGTTGTTATTTCCATGGAGACTGATTTGAAATGGCCTGCGGGCACACGCGAACTGCAAGCAGAATTATGCCAGCGTTATAAGGTCAACACAGATCAGTTAAAAGTATGTGCAGAGAATGAATGGACGTCACCGATTGCCAGCGGTTCATCTGCAGTGGATGCGATGGTGGTTTGTCCTTGCTCCATGGCAACATTATCTTCGATTGCTGTAGGTGCCAGCAGCAACTTAATGGAACGTGCCGCCGATGTTATTTTAAAAGAACAAAAGAAGTTGATATTGGTGCCGCGAGAAACACCTTTCTCCGAAATTCATCTGGAAAACATGTTGAAACTTGCGCGCATGCGCACGGTTATTATGCCGGCAAATCCCGGCTTTTATAATCAGCCGCAATCAGTGAATGATATTGTTGATTTTATTGTTGCGCGCATACTGGATCATTTGGGCATAGTGCAGCAATTGCAGCCCAAATGGGGTGTGTGAAGATTGGGTGAAATTACGATGCGTAGATTGATCTAATAATTTTTCAAACGCTTACTAATTCCACAAACAAGTTTCAATAGAAAATAAAAAGGCTGGTTATTGGAATAACCAGCCTTTAGATATCAGGAATCCATTGAAACGCTTACATCTTCCGCTTGCAAGCCTTTTTGGCTTTCGATCAAATTAAACTCAACTTTCTGGCCATCTTTTAGTGTTCTGAAGCCATCGCCGCGAATGGCCCGAAAATGTACAAAAACATCTTCACCTGTATCGCGTTGAATAAATCCGTAGCCTTTTGAGTTATTGAACCATTTTACGGTTCCGATTTGACGATCAGACATCTCTTTAACTACCTTTTATTGTCATTTCAGACATGAAGTCCTTTTTCATGTCAGAGACTGTTATTACGAGGCGATGGCAACATCCTCTGCCTGTAGCCCCTTTTCCCCTTTGGTGACATTGAATTCAACTCGTTGTCCTTCTATCAAGGCACGATGACCCTGGCCACGAATTGAACGAAAGTGGACAAAGACATCATCACCATTATCACGGGTGATAAAGCCAAAGCCCTTATTTGTATTAAACCACTTAACTGTACCGGTTTCACGTGATTTGTTCGAGAATGAGGAGTCAGAAGTGTAATTTTGGGATTTTGTCCCGGCATTATTAGAAGCGACTAATGCTGTTATTAATGAAGCAATGAAAAAAAGAACTGTTATTAAAATAATTCCGTTAGTTGATGATATAGCAATGTTTTTAAGTGTCGGTATGGCAATAGCGCTGGCAACAACAGCAACAACAATACTTGTAACAATATTACGTACAACAGATTTACTCATGTGTTATTTCCTATTTGTATTACGTTAAATAAAATCAAGTTTATAAAATAAAATCCTCATAAAAACTGAGGGATATTGTTTTGTTTTTTTTTATCAGTAACTTTAGTGAAAATGCTATAGAGGTATAAACCTGCCACAACATGAACGGGCATTATAATATTATTTTTATAATACCCGCCAGTCGTGACTAGTTGTGGTGTTGTGCCTGATTAAGTATATCTTTTGCAATATTTTCAAGCACTTGATCTATAGGTGTGTCACCTGGCATTTGCAGGTGGAAGCCTCGTTGTTGCAGGTTCTGAATAACGTCAGCAGGGTTTTCCCTGGCGAGTTTCATGTCTTTTTTTAATTCAAGTTCCATTGCAAAATCGGTACGTCCAAGTCGCTTATACCGCTCTTCGGGTATACAGTCGAAATTGTCTTTCTTACTTAAATAAATATACATATCCTGTTTTGCTGAACAGCGATAGATAAAGCAGCTAATACCCGGCATTACAATGTCTCCAGCACTTTACCTGCGGCGCTGATTGTCGCTTCTATATCTTCATCCGTGTGGGCTGCGCTGACAAAACCGGCTTCATAGGCGGAAGGTGCAAGATAAACACCTTGTTGCAACATGCCATGGAAGAACTTCTTGAAACGTTCAACATCGCATTGTGAAACCTGAGCAAAATTACTGACCTTGTCGGCTTCGGTAAAGAACAAACCAAACATGCCGCCGACTGTATTCGACGTCATTGGGATTCCGGCTGCTCTGGCTTTATTTACAATACCACCCACCAGAGTGCTGACTTTCAAGGTAAGTTCATCAAAGAAGGCATTGGCGGAAATCAGTTCCAGGGTTTTCAGGCCCGCGGCCATGGCGACCGGATTGCCAGACAGGGTACCCGCCTGATACACCGGGCCCAAGGGGGCGATATGGGACATGATGTCCTTGCGGCCACCAAAGGCGCCCACCGGCATACCACCGCCAATCACCTTGCCCAGTGTTGTCAAATCAGGCTTAATTTTGTAAACGGCCTGTGCGCCACCCAGCGCGGTACGGAATCCTGTCATGACTTCATCGAATATCAGCACGCTGCCGTATTCATCGCAAACTTCCCGCAGGCCCTCAAGAAAGCCGGGTAAGGGTGGAATGCAGTTCATGTTGCCGGCCACCGGCTCGACAATAATACAGGCAATCTTGTCACCCATTTTTTTGAAGGTGTCGCGAACTTCATCGATATCGTTATAGGTCAGGGTCAGGGTGTGTTCCGCCAGTGCAGCGGGTACACCAGGAGAGCTGGGCACGCCCAGAGTCAGGGCGCCGGAACCGGCCTTCACCAGCAGGGAGTCGGAATGACCGTGGTAACAGCCTTCGAATTTCACAATGGTGTCGCGACCGGTAAAACCGCGAGCCAGACGAATGGCACTCATGGTGGCTTCAGTGCCCGAACTGACCATGCGCACCATTTCAATGGACGGCATGATGGAGCAGATTTTTTCCGCCATTTCGGTTTCGATAGCCGTAGGCGCGCCAAAACTCAGGCCCTTGTCGGCAGTATCCTTGACCGCCTGAATAACTTCGGGATGGGCATGGCCCAGAATCATCGGGCCCCAGGAGCCGACATAATCAATATAGCGATGACCATCCGTGTCCCAGATATAGGCACCGGCTGCGTGATCGATAAAGACAGGATCGCCGCCGACCCCTTTGAAAGCGCGAACCGGAGAGTTAACCCCGCCAGGAATGCAATGTTGTGCTTGCTGGAACAAATCTGTCATGCTCATATCGTTTTCTCGAGTGTTCAAATTAAAAGCCGCGCCATTTTACAACAAAACGGACACGGCTTCAGAATTGGCCTGTTAAGGGAGGCATTGTATGCAGAACAAGATTCGCTGTGGCTGGGCGGGTAGTGATCCTTTATATCACCTCTACCATGATGAGGAATGGGGTGTTCCCAGCTTTGATGATCAGCATTTATTTGAAATGCTCATACTGGAAGGCGCCCAGGCCGGACTCAACTGGCTGACTATTTTGAAAAAGCGCGAAGGTTATCGCCAGGCATTCGATCAGTTCAATGCTGAAAAAATGGCGCGATACAGTGATAAGAAAATAGAAAAATTACTTTTGAATCCCGGGATCATTCGTAACCGACTCAAGGTGAATGCCGCGGTTGCCAATGCCAAACACTTTCTCAAAACGCAGGATGAGTATGGCTCTTTTGCCGATTACATCTGGCAATTTGTTCATGGCAAACCCATCATCAATGAATGGAAAACACTGAAGCAGGTACCGGCGACGACAAAAGAATCCGATGCCATGAGCAAGGATTTGAAAAAACGTGGATTCAAGTTTGTTGGCAGCACCATTTGCTATGCTTATATGCAGGCGGTGGGAATGGTGAATGATCACACCACTGATTGTTTTCGTTACAAGAGCTGTTGCAAACATCGCGGATAACTTTATGAAACCTTGCAGAGAATGCCAGCATCAGGTGAGTGAACAGGCATTTGCCTGTCCTAATTGTGGTGCACCTTATCCGACTAAACCCAAATGGGACGGCTGGGGATTCGAATATAAAACAAATGCAGAAGTGTTTGGCATGCCGTTGCTACATATCTCATTTAAATATCGTCCAAATAAAGTGCCGGTACCAGCAAAGGGTGTGATTGCTATTGGCCAGTTTGCCGCAGGCATCGTTACCATTTCCCAATTTGGTGTGGGTGTGTTCAGCTTGAGCCAGTTCACTGTGGCATGTTTTGCTGTTGCACAGTTTGCGCTAGCCTGGTCATTGATTGCACAGATAGGTTTGTATGTTGATCAAGGGTATGGACAGTTTGTTGTCAAACTTGGTCAATTATTTTCCGGTGGCTAGTTTTATCTAATTTGTTGATAGTGAAATAAGCTAACAGGCTTCCCAGTGTGATCGCAACAATGTCCAATCCATCGAATGTTCCGTTTACACAATAGTTGCTAACTAAAACGAGTAGTGACGAGTCACTGTTCGCATAAATCGACATATGTGTCGAAATAAAACTGGACTGGATTAATTCAAAAAAACATTCAATTGCAAGCCAGGATAAAGCAACCGTTCTTGCTTTGATGGTGATGGCTGCTGAAATGATCAGGGTGAATGCATAGGTATGTGCAAATGATGGCAAGTTATCTCCGGGTATTCCGAGAGAAAAACTATTGTTGATGTGATAGGGAAGCCACTGCAAGAAAAGAATTGTATTGGCTGGCCTGTCGAGTAGATAAATCATTAGCCCCAAGGCCAGTGCCAGAAATGCAAGTAATAACTTGATGGCTTGTTTTTTGTAAAGAAACCTGTGTTGCATCGATTGATGCAGTACAGGTTCAAAGGATGTTATTACGCTGCTGATCATGGGCAGTCCGCAGGATTTGTTCCGCAACGCCATGCCTGCAAGCTGTCAATCTGTACTGTCATATTTCCTAGCACGGTAAAATCGAGCATGAATTTGTAATAAATGTTGTTACTATTTTTTAAAACGAATATTGGCGATGAAGAATCATTGACTGGATTGATTGGTCCGATTTCAATACTCCATGTGTAGCTAGTGAAATTTGCTGTTGTTGCGTCGTTATATTCTGCCTGTAGCGCAGTTTCAAAATTGCCTGTTGATGTATCACCGGATGAAATCAGGCGAACCTGATTACTGTCATCCGTATCAACTTGAATCCATGTCGCATTCTCCGTGCTTGCCGGTGCATAGGGTAAGCCAGTGAGCAACGTTAAAGGTGTGCTACCAGACAGGCTGGAGGTTGATATGCGCACAATATCCGGTGCGCTATCGTCAGTTCCATCATTTACTACTAAACGTACCAGGTAATTGCCATCACGATCCGGGATGAGTTGCGTGGATTGTGTATCCAAAGACGACAGACTGGCCACACTTCCTTCGGGTTGTTTAATCAGTGTCCATGTGTAGGTGAGCGTCGCCATTTCAGGATCAGTGCCGCTGCCATTTAATGTTACGGTTGTACCGGTATTAACATTCTGATCTACACCGCCATTCGCTATTGGTAACTGGTTACTGCCAGCGATCACAACCAATCTATCTTCATACACATCATCTAAAGATCGACTGCTGTCTCTAAAGCCATCGTTAACGCGTAAACGAATCAGGTAAGCGCCAGGCTGGTCTGCAATAAACGAAGGTTGAGCAGCCGTCGTGTCACTCAGGCTGGCGTTGCTGTATGTGGGTCTGTAAAGTATGCGCCAGCTGTAGGACAAGGGGCGATTGTAAGCGCTATAACTATTTAGACCGTTGAGCATTACCTGGCTGCCGGTAGTTACATACTGGTCAGCACCGGCGACAGCCACGGGTAATGAGAAGTTGCTGGTTTTGGATCGGATCAGCACTGAATTGATCTGGCTGTCAACGGCGCCATCATTTGCAATCAAATCCAGTGTGTAATCGGTGTCGCTATTTGCAATGAAAGTCGTTGAAGCCGAAGTGGTGCTGGATAAGGTGGAAGTTGCAGAACCTGACTGGAAGCTCCAGCTATAATTGAGTGAATTATCGTCAGCATCCGTGGCTGTGCCATTTAATTGTACGGTGTCACCAATGGCGACTTCCTGATAGGCGCCGGCTTCAGCGACCGGTTGTGCGTTACCGGTGTATGCAGTGATTCGGGTTGTTGCTTTACTGCCGCGATTGTTTCCTGTGCTTGCAGTTAGTTCAACAACATATTCACCATCCACATCAGCAACAAAATGTTTGAGCAAGGTAAAGCCAGACAGAATTGCAGTGCTGCTTGCCGGTTTTGAACTTAATCTCCAGTAATAATCAATGTAGTCAGAGTCCGTTGCAAGATTAGTGAAATCACTACAACGACCGTCAAGCATGGCCCAGGATCCGGTTCGAATGTGTTGGCTCTTTCCGATGCAGGCTGTGGTGGTGTCTAGTGACGTATTACTTCCTGTGCCAATAATGCTAAGCAGTCCGGCTGCGACAATAAAACCCAGGGCAGTAAATTGAATGAGGCGTTTGTAAATGCGGGGCAGTTTGGTCATTTGTTATCCCTCCACATATCCTTTATGTGAAAAATTTCCTGAGGGATAGTTAAATTTTATAAGCCTGGTATATGGGAGTATTGATCTGAGTCAGCTTGTTTCTAAATTAGATTGCACTGATTTAGTTTGGGTTTTATCCGGTTTGTTTAATGCCTGGCATGATGAGTTGCGATGTTTAGTCTTCAAAAAGTTGCTTGATACGTTGACTGGCAGCAAGCACATTATCACTGGCATAAATGTCTGAAATGATAGCCAGCATATCGGCCCCGGATTCTATCAGTACGTTTGCATTTTCTGATGTGATACCACCAATGGCGCATATCGGTATATCAAATTGATGTTTTGCTTTCATTAATAAATCTGGCGTTGCCTGTGCTGCATTCGGTTTGATTTGCGAAGAAAAAAAACTGCCGAAAGCAATATAGTTGGCGCCTTCTGCTACAGCCTGTTCAGCAAGTTCAAATTTGTTATAACAGGACACGCCAATAATTTTTTTTTCACCAATTTTTGTGCGCGCGTCTGCAAGTGCAGTGTCATTTATGCCGATGTGTACGCCATCAGCATCAACTTCCAGTGCGAGTTCAATATCATCATTGATAATTAAAATGGCATTGTGCTGGTCGCAGATTGTTTTTAATGCGGATGCTTGTGAGAGTCTTTTTTTGACATTAGTCGACTTGTCACGGTATTGAATAATGCGTGCGCCACCGAGTAGTGCCTGCTCTACAGTGGACGTAAAAATATTTTCCGCAATTAATTTTTCATCGGTGATGGCGTAAAGGCCGCGCAGTTGTTTCATGAAGATTCGTGTTTGATCCAGTAATAGCGATCGGGAATGAGTTGTCCCATGCCAAGACGTTGTGCCTGTTGCAGGG
>JBFHPZ010000016.1:0-15288 GCA_041592495.1 Gammaproteobacteria bacterium
CACCTGGAGCTTGTGATTAAACGTGAAATCGAGGCACATAACAGTATTCGGAAACTGTTCCAGATGGAACAGGCGGTTAAAGAAACCGAAAAGCGTTGTGAAGCCTTGCTGGATTCATCACGTGACGCCATTGCCTATATTCATGAAGGCATGCATGTATATTCCAACAGATCCTATCTGGATCTGTTTAATTTTGAAGCCTCTGAAGACCTGGAAGGTATGCCAATCCTGGATATGGTCGGCATGTCTGAACGCGACACATTCAAAGCCTTCCTGCGCGACAACTTCAAGGACGGGGCCATCGCCACACAAAAGCTGCAATTGAATTTAAGGAATGCAGACAGCACTGAATTCAAGGGCGAGATGGAGTTTTCATCTGCCAGTATCGATGGCGAACCCTGTATTCAGGTCATTATTCGCAATCAGGCGGACAGCAAGGAACTGGAAAAACAACTGGCCATGATGAGCCAGAAAGACTCGGCCACAGGGCTGTACAATCGTCAGTTCTTCCTCGAATCACTCGATGAAAAAGTCAAAGCCGCGCAGAAAAAACAGTTAACTGCAGCTGTACTACTGATTCATCTGGATAACTTTGATGACATCAAAAAAAGCGCCGGTGTTGTCGGGGCTGACAAATTCCTGAACGAAATTTCCCGTAAACTGGAAGACGCGATCGGCCCGGATGATATTCTGGCGCACTTTGAAGGCAATATTTTTTCAGCTATTGCCCTCAAGCAAACCGCAACCACTATTGATGGCTATGCCAAAAAACTAAGCAAACGCTGTCAGGATTTCATCGCGAATATTAATAACCAGTCGCTGAATTCAACCTGCACCATCGGCATCAGCCTGATGGATGCGAATGCACCGGATGCGTCTGAAATCCTGTTACGTGCCGAACGCGCTATTGCCGAAGCCGAATCCAAGGGCCCAAATAACACTATTGTTTACCAACCCAAGGAAGGCGAACTGACCCAGAAAGAAATCGACGCCCAGATTGTCGCCGATCTCAAAGACGCCATTACCAGCAACCGTTTTGTTTTATATTTCCAGCCCGTCATCAGCCTGCATGGCGATACCGATGAACGCTATGAAGTATTCATCCGAATGCTGGACAAGAATGGCAAAATTCTATTACCGAATGATTTCTTACCGGCTGCTGAACGCACTGGCATGTCACTGGCCATCGATCGCTGGGTATTATTGAATACCATCACCACACTAACCCAGCGCTGGAAAAATGGTAATCGCACCATGTTCTTCGTGAAGCTTACCGGCAACTCACTCAAGGACAGCAACCTGATGACCTGGCTCAAAGATCAGCTGAAGAAATTCAATGTGCCTAAAAACAGCCTGATATTTGAAGTCAAGGAAAGCACAGCCGTCACCAGCCTGAAATACACAGCGGAAATTGCTAAATCACTAAAAACACTGAATTGTGGTTTTGCACTGGATGATTTCGGCACCGGCAGCAATCCATTCGAATTGCTAAAACATATTCCGGCAGATTATCTCAAACTGGAGCGTTCTTTTATGGAAGAGCTGATGTCGAATAATGAAAACCAGCAAGCAGTGAAAAAAATCACGGAAATGGCAATGGAAATGAACAAGCTCACCATCGCCCAGTGCGTTGAAGATGCCACCAGTCTGTCCGTGCTTTGGGGTATGGGTATTAACTTTATACAGGGTAACTTCCTGCAGGAACCTGCACCAGACCTGAATTACGACTTCACTTCCATGGCAGGATAATATGAAGTTAGAAGTTAGAAGTTAGAAGTTAGAAGTTAGAGCAAAATGATAATTTAAAATCATTCATGCTCAAACCTCTAACTCCTCATGGATATCTTAATTCTGTCGTTGCTGCAATGCAGCGATACGTTTTTCCAGGGGTGGATGCGTCATCAACAATGCCGCCAGACCCTGTTTCAAACCACCATTAATACCAAATGCAGCTAATTCCCCCGGCATACCGGTTTCTTTTTGCTGGTTCATCTGCAAACGTCGTAAAGCATTAATCATTTTCTGGCGACCGGCCAGGTTGGCTCCGCCTGCATCAGCACGAAATTCCCGTTGACGTGAAAACCAGTTGGCAATAATGGCAGCAAGCAAGCCCAGGATTAGCTCGGCAATAATACTGACAATCCAGTAGCCCGGACCATAACCACGTTCATTCTTGAACACAACGCGATCAACCATAGTGCCGATAACGCGGGAGAAAAATATCACGAAGGTATTCAATACACCCTGTAACAATCCCATGGTAACCATGTCGCCATTTGCCACGTGGCTCACTTCATGACCCAGTACCGCTTCCACTTCATCCTGTGACATGGATTGCAGTAAACCGGTACTCACCGCCACCAGTGCATTATTTCGGTTCATACCCGTTGCAAAAGCATTGGGCACAGGCGAATTAAAAATACCGACTTCGGGCATACCTATGCCGGCTTTTTGAGCCTGGCGCTGAACCGTTGTCAGCAACCAGCGCTCATCACTGGTGGAAGGCTGTTCAATAATCTTGACACCCATTGAGCGTTTAGCCATCCATTTGGATATAGCCAATGAAATAAACGAACCGGCAAAGCCAATAATTGATGCCATAATCAGCAGTCCTGTCATCTGAGTATCCAGACCTTCTGCAGCCAGCATTTGATCAATGCCCAGTATCCGCATGGAAATACTCAACACGAACAACACCGCCAGATTCGTCAAAAGAAACAAGCCAATTCTGCCAAACATCAACGCTTCCTCATGGTTTAAAAGCTGATCATTAGATGCGGTCCTTATTGAAAAATTCAACAGGACAAAAAAGAAAAAGATGACAATTATCATCTGAACAAACAGTAAATTACAGAACATTTCCGGGATTATTTCCCTTTCTTTAGTAAAAAACACCAAAACTTGACTATTCCAACATAGAATTACTCACTTAATGTTGTCGATTATTATTACTAACATCCGATCATAGATGGGGTATATCCAGTTACTCTGCAGGTTTTGCTTGATATTTTATATTTGGAATGTAATTGCATTATTTTTTTAATTCTTCCATTTATTTCAAACAGGCCTGGATAAAAATCGGCAGCAAAATATACAGGGCCCCTGCAGCTATCTCTGCAGGTGATTTAAATGAATAAAACACAAAAACATATGCTGAAGGTCAGCCACCAGAATTTGGTTTTTAAGGGCTGCTGACCAGGGGAAAACCAAATGAAAAAAATTAGCACACACTTCAATAAAAAATCACGACTCACCCTTGCACCCGAACTCAGCGGGCAAAACAAACGTCGCCTGACAGACTTTGACGCCCAATCATTATCAGTCAGACTGGCCGGCCTGCTGACTATGCAAAATGACTTTTATCCCTGCTTTGACTGGACCTTCCCGCCTCCCTTGCTTAACAAATCAAATCCCCCAACAACCTCTCGTGAATTATTTGCAAAGCCATCAGTTATACCTGGCCGTTACTCCATTTATTTGCACAGTCCGTTTTGTAAATCACTCTGTAGTTTTTGTTACTACTCGGTCATTCCCGGAAAAGGGATAGAGCTTGCAGAAAAATACATTGATTACCTGATTCGAGAAATGGCCATGCACGCCGAAACATTCAGGGGCCAGGTTTGTGAATCGGTTTACTTTGGGGGCGGCACTCCCAGCCACCTGGATGACGAACTACTCGCCAGGGTTTTCACAGCCTTGCATCAGTATTTTGATATTGAGGAAGGTGCTGAAATTACCATAGAGGCTTCCCCTGGCACATTACCCCGAGAAAAATCCATTTTCCTGAAATCGCTCGGTGTAAATCGCCTCAGCTATGGCATTCAAACACTGGATGCAAATTTACTGGCAACGATGAACCGAAATTATTCCGTTGATGTAGCTATCGATGAACTTCGTCATGCCATCGATGTTATCGGCAATGTCAATGTTGACACCATGTATGGATTCGAAGACGAGCGGGAAGATACCCTGCTGGAAACCTTGCAACATTTTTACCAGATTGGTGTGCCCAGTTTTTCTATTTATGCCCTTGATCGGCAACGTACAGAAGCCAAACATGGACTGGAACCACCCAGGGATGAGTCTTATACATATAAGATCAATCAGTTCGCACGTGCAGAAGAATTACTCGGATCCTGGGGATATCGCCCCGTGTTACAGAACGTGTTTATTGATCCTGAACGCGCATCCTATCGACATCAATTAAGACGTTGGGACAACCTGCCGTTGCTGGCGATGGGCATAAACTCACAGGGCTATGCCCCACAAAGACCTTATCAAAATGCAGGCAGCCTCAAATCCTATTATCAACTGATCGACGAAGGCAAGCTCCCCGTTGCCACCATGGATATTCTGGATTCAGAACTCGAACTATGTCGCGAGCTTACAAGTAAGTTACGCTTCACCTATGTCAGCATTGATGAGTTCAAATACAAATACGGTATTGATGTTGAAAGTGTATTCAGTGATCTAATTAAAGCCTTGCAATTCCTTGGCTTTGTCGAACGTCGTTACGATATTCTACGCATGACGGACAAAGCGGCCTATTACAACAACATCATCCCAATGTTATTTGCGCCCGACAGCTTCAAGGAAAAACTACTGGAATTACCCGAGGAATATCTCGAAACTTTTCCGGTTCCACACATCATGACACGCCTTGGCAAAGCCCAGTCTTGCGATATAAAAACCAGTTTTAGTACTGCGGCAAAATCTGACCGGCGAATCCATTACTTCCGAAGAAGAAATAACGGCTACCAGGGACAGGAACAACGGAAAGGCCCTGGAAGACGCAGCAGCGACACCATTACCCAGTGGTCTGCACACAATCCACTGAATCATCAGGATATGCGAACAAGCGAATTGTATCTGCAGAAGAACTAACCCAGAAAAGCCTCATCCGATGCCAGATAGGCTATTTCCTCGGGCGTGGATTGTCGCCCGAGGATGTTGTTACGATGAGGAAAACGTCCAAAGCGCCTGATTAATTCGCGATGATGCCGGGCAAACCTGGCGTTGTCTTGCAACTCTGCTGCTTCGAATAATTGCACAGAAAGATTCTGATGCTCCATATTCTCACTATGCATCAACGGCATATACAGAAAAGCTCGTTCGCTTTTCCCCAGTTCACGATCATATCCCTGATGAACAGCGTGCAGGGCAACAGCGATCGCCATGGACTCGGTTGAAAAACTTTTTACCTGCCCTCGAAACATATTCAGGGGAAATTGATCAAGCACTATAGCCAGTGCAAGACAAGCTTGTGCAGTGTTATACCAGGCATCTATTTCTCCCTGCGCTGCAGACTGCCATAGCGATTCATATTTATCACGTATCAAATCATCTATTTCAGGCGTGGAATCGAACCAGTGTTTTTTTATTTTCTCCGAATACCAGAAATCAATTATATCCCGTGGCTGAATATCCATTTTCATTCCCGTTTTGAATCAATACTCTCACTCTTATCCAGATCGACTAATGATGGCGCGTAAGTGTTAACAAGGCTATCCGGAATTTCGCCTGAAGATGCAATATTGATTGCATTTGATTCCAGGTAAAAGTTAACCATCACCATAATCAGAACAGGCATGATGGCAATACGAATAAATACCGTCTGCAAAATATTTCGCATGTGTTCATCCGCTGTGCCCATCGATAACATCCAGCCCACCAACATCAACACGGCTGTCACCGCATAAGATATTAATAAATAGCGATAGCGCAACAGCGCCAGCTTCCAGTGTAGAAACACAAACAGCTGATTATTGCTGTCGATGCGATTACTTCTAACATAAGTAAATAACATGACCGATAAAGACAATAGAAGGGGAAGCATAATCCCCCACAGGCCAACCTTGAGCGCAATAACAGCCGGCGTCATTAACAAGTGAAACAGGGCAAGGTTCAGCATAAACAGGTTATGTGGATGCTTTGCCTGGTTCATAATGGACTTTTCTACATCAAATTTCATTGTCTCTGCCCGCAAGTACGTTCGAGCTGATTTTAACAGTTTGATTATAGGAATTTATGGCATTTAAATGTCTTGTTGATATTAACCAAGTTTTGAAAGCTTGTTAACATGAGCAATCCGGCGGCACACAAAATGCAATGTAACCACCAAGGGCTATTGTTAATGTCAAAATACTCAACACGAACCATGAAACTCTCTGTGCCCGGCACCGCTGGCATGCTGGATGCCCGTCTGGACATGCCCGACAAGCACAAGCCTCTGGCTTATATCATTATGTGCCATTGCTTTACCTGCACCAAGGAAACCATCACCACATCCCGAACAGCTCGTGGCCTGGCACAGAATGGATACGCCGTTTTACGTTTTGATTTCACCGGACTCGGCGGCAGTGATGGAGATTTTGCTGATACCAATTTTACAAGCATGGTGGATGATGTCCTCCATGCTGCCCGATATCTTGAGCAACATTACAAGGCAGCAACCGCGCTGCTGGGACATAGCATGGGAGGTACTGCTACTCTGGCCGCCTCCAGTAAACTCCCCTCGTGCAAGACGGTTATTACTATTGCATCTCCCAGCAAGCCATCCCATGTCCTGCATCATTTTGGCAAAGCCATGTCAAAACTCGAATCAGGTCTGGAGGCAAAAATCAGTGTTGCTGGCGCTCAATATCCGGTCAAACCCCAGTTTATAGTGGATGTAAGGCAATATGATATAGATAAACAAATGCAGGCTTACAACAAGCCCGTCATGGCCATTCGTGCCGGTAATGATTCGCTGGTAAACACACAAGATGCTGATGATATTCTCGCCTACACTTCCGGCGAACATTATTTACTGGATATTGAACACGCTGATCACCTGTTTAGTGATCGCGCTGATGTTGACTATATGATTTCAGAGATTACTAACTGGTTAAAGCAACACATCACAGGATAAGCAACAGGTATTGATTATCTGCGAAACAGGAACTTGAAAAATCCAGCCAGCACTGCGACATTCATGACACCATACCAACTGGCAAAATTCACATATACAGGTAATTTGTATTTCTTTCTAAGCAGCCAGCCAAATACAGCAAATAAATAAAAGAAAACCTGCAACACCAGAAAAATCAACATAATCGGACTATTAAGCAACCAGAAGGGTACACAAAATAAAATAAGCAATAAAAATGGAATTAGTAATCTCAATGCCTTGTGCGATAAATAGGCAAATGCAAACCAGGATCTGGGTGGTATTAGCTGGCGCCATTCACGGAAGAATGTTTGAAAACCACCCTTGGCCATAACAAGCCTCTCACTAAAACTATTTTTCATATCTCGAGAAGAACTCATTAAGGAAATGGCTTCATCATCCAGCACCACACGATAACCCTGCTTAACCAGATCAAAGGTAATAGCCGAATCAAAGTTAATATAATCTCTGGCAACCGGATGGTAGAGCGATTTGCGTATTGCCAGAATCTCACCCGCTGCAGCCGTAATAGAACCAATACGACTTTCTGCATTTTTTATAAATGTTTCGTATTTCCAGTAAAGATTATCGCCGAATGCCTGCTGGTTTGAGGCGCTGGAATAGAGCGAACGAATTCCACTAACTGCACCAATGGACGGGTCTTTAAAATGCCGCGCCAGCTTCATCAACACCAGGTCATTAAATTCATTTTTCACATCGGATAGAACCACAATATCGGATTTTGCCAACTTGGCACCTATATCCAGGGCCTGATAATGGCTATCTATGCCTCGTTTACTGAAATTGATAATGCGATGTTTCTTATAATCTGCCAGCATGGCCTGAACAGTCTCATCATTCTTGTCAGAAACCGCCAACAGCATTAATTTATTTTCGGGGTAATAGAGTCGCAGGGTGTTTTCTATTTTTTTCTTAATTATTTTGGGATCACCTACTGCCGGAATAATCAAGCACACTGACGGCCATTCATCATCGGGCGCATAGCAGTCATGAGGGGTGTGATGAATTTTGGATATCAGGTATACAAGCAAGGGAAAAAGCAGGTAGTTATACAGTATCAAAAAAAGCGAGAACCAAACCAGCACATATAAGAACGTCATCATATCCTTTTCCCTGCGGCCATTTGATATAAATAGCAGTCAATGCAGCGTATTTATACCCGAATGCGAATTGTTATTATCAACCGTGTAGTTTACTACCTTGGCAACATCTAATTTGTGATGCTTTCCGGAAAAAAGCTAGCCCGCCAGCGTGGGAAACAATTGCTTCAAGCCATTGGCCATGATTTCAACGGCAATCGCTGCTAGCACCAGCCCAAATAAACGATTCAGAATGTTCAGGCCGATAGGCCCCAGGGCATGACCTATGGGCGCAGCCATGCGCAACACCAGCCACAACAACACCGATATCACGATGATGATGCCTATTATCCAGTACACATGATGATCCAATCCACCACGATGCATTTCAATAATGACGGTACTGATTGCACCCGGACCCGAGAGCAGTGGAATAGCTATCGGCACAACAGCGATTGTTTGTTTGCTTTCTGCAAGCGCTGCTTCGTCAGCAGTTGAACGTGAGGGATCCATTCTGGCATGCAACATGGACAATGCCATGAGCAGCAATACAATACCCCCAGCAACCCGGAACGAAGCCAGGCTGGTACCTAAACCAATCAGGAATGATTCACCTAGCAATGCACTGGCGATCAATACAATACAAACAGTGAGTGCTGCACGTTGCGCAACGATCGCCCGTTCGGCAAGTGTGTATCCCTGGGTTAAACTGAGGTAAATCGGAATAGCGGCAAAGGGATCAAGAATAACGATCAAGGCTGTAAAAAAACGGCTATATTCAAACCAGTATTCCATAATCCATCCCGTTTATGCTGCTATCAGAAAACTCTGACATTTTATCTGGTCAATATATAGTGCATTTCTACGTCAATAACAAAGCCTTTATTGATGATAGATATATAAAACCCGAATTACTCAGGGATTCTGGCCGGGATACTGAATGGCGTACATAAAAAAACACTGCCAGGATATTGATGCCTGACAGTGCTTACAAGGGAGTGAAGTATTAGCTCATTGATCACATTGAGTATGTGTCAGGTGCAATTTATCAGGCTTGTAAAACGTATCCAGATACCAGAATAATGCCGCATAAAGCAGGCCTGAAACACCAACCAAATTAAAAACAGACTCAGCTTGTTTACGTAACAACAAACTGTCATATTCACCCGTTAAAGTTAGGTAAGTTGTAATCAGGAAAACAACAACACCTATCGCCATATTCAGTTTAAACATCCGGTGCAACTTATTTTTTTTAGTTTGAGTCATATAAACCTCACAACAAATTAAATTGCATCTATTTTAGTAATTCCTGATTTATTAAATGATTGACTACAGTCAAATCCGACAATATTTCACCCATTTATTTAGAGAATGGGTTATTGAATTTCTGACTGGAATATTCAGACTCCTTTGATTCCTGCTTGACTGCTTCGGACGCTTCCTGCTTTATCTCTGGTACATAGGGTTTGCAAAGTGCTATTTCCTTCCGGGCTTCCGGGGCCGAAACCCGTTCAAGAATAAACCACCGGTCATAAGGTTTATTCTTCTGGAACTTAACCTTGGTCGAGATACGTAAAAAATAGTCCTGGCCAGATTTGGTTTCCAGAATAATGTTGTTGTTTCCCTGGTATCGCTCAGCCAGATCCAGGCTAATCTGATGTGTTCCTTCCGCCACTTGCACCACATGATAGTAATTATTACCAAGAGCAAAGTTTTTATTACCATCAATTACAACATCAGGCGACACCATAACATTGGCCATGGAATTAGGTCGGTAGATATAGACAACAGCCGAACTTGTGCTGGCATGTCTGGCAATATCAAAATACCCTGGTGTCGTGGAACATCCATTTATAATGAACAGACAAACGAATAAAAGTGAAATTAATGGCGTGATTTTATTTTTCAACAACTAAATGTCCAAAGAGTTTGGTTGGTAGCGCAAATGATAGCAGTATTAGAAAATAAACGTCAGCCATGTTTATTATTTCAATAATGCCCTAGCATTCTTTGGATTGCCTGAATAATTCGTCGAGAGTACGGATTGCCATCAGCAACTCATCCGTATCAAAGGGTAACTGGGCAAATTCAATTTCAGCAACAGCATGTATATTACTGGACGATGGCAATGGCAATTTACCCTCCAGCAAATAACGTGTTTTAGGCAGTAAAACCCACTGTAGCCATTCATGAAAGGGCAACTGATCGTAACAAAAAGGCACACTACTATTTAAGGCGCTTTCTGGTGGTGATTCTTTTGTATACAGATCCAGCGCCTTGAGCATGCTTTCGATCAGATCAATTTGCCTGGCTATTCGTTGTTCCAGAGATAACATCACCCAGTCTCACACATAAAATCACCGAACATTGTCGATCAGCGGGTATCAATTGTATTTTGAATAGAAATTACGTATCAGATTCAGATGTTCGGAACGTATTTTTGCCAGAGGAATTGGCTCCTCTTGATGTAATGCCACTGTTCCGAATTCAATTCTCAAAACAGTACCTATGCACACCAGCTCTTCGCCATCCGTGAAGCGAACAATACCATTGATTTGTGTACCTACAGCGAAATTGGCATCGTCGCCAACCAGGCACCTGATTCCACACTCGGAAATGTCCAGCACATCAAAGGTCTCACCCTTGATCGTTAATCTGGGACGATAACCCGATGGATATTCTACTCTGAAAAATTCTCGTCTTTGTTCTGGCACAATACAGTATCTTCGCAATTAATGATATTTTTTATTATGCGAGCCCTGTTCGTTTGAGGTTCATTTCGGGGCTATGGAAACTTGAGAGTTTAAGCCAAAGATATGCCAGGGGTAATCACCCATTCAGGTTAAGATGCTGGCACACCAGAAATAACTTGCGATTTATCGTTTATGGCGCAGCTCCAGCCGCCGTAGAAATTCGGCCATAATCATGCGATAAAGACGATCTTTTAAATAAACGTCTTCAACGCCCATTTCAATATTGGGGTTATCGTTTATTTCAATCACATAGGCACCTTCATCATTCTGCTTCATATCAACACCGTAAAGTCCATCACCAATCAAATTGGCAGCCTTGAGCGCTGTTGAAACCACATCCGGTGGTGCATCTTCAATGGGCCAGGTTTTAAACATGCCTTCTTCATAGCCGCCCTTTCCATCATATTTTACAATCTGCCAATGCTGTTTGGACATGAAGTACTGACATGCATAAAGCGGTTCACGATTTAAAATACCTATGCGCCAGTCGAAATCTGTATAAAAGAATTCCTGTGCCAAAATCAATTCAGAGTCTTTAAACAGCCTGGTACTGATTTCTTTAAGTTGATCGCTATTCTCTGCCTTGTAAACACCCTGGGAGAAGGAGCCATCCGGCAATTTCAGTACCATGGGAAAGCCGAGTATACGTTCGGCTGACTTGATGTCACCCTTACCGACAATCACTGTCTTCGGTGTTGGCACCTGATTGGCGCGCAACAATTCTGCAAGATAAACCTTGTTCGTACATAATAAAATTGATTTAGGATCATCAATAACCACCATGCCTTCACTTTCTGCTTTCTTGGCAAAACGATAAGTGTAATGATCGATATTGGTGGTATCGCGAATAAACAGGGCATCATATTCAGCAAGACGTGCATAGTCTTTGGGTGTAATCAACTCCACATCCAGGCCAAAAATACGTCCGGCTTTG
Organism: Gammaproteobacteria bacterium; assembly: GCA_041592495.1. GTDB lineage: Bacteria > Pseudomonadota > Gammaproteobacteria > SZUA-229 > SZUA-229 > JBFHPZ01. The sequence continues at coordinate 11,716 of JBFHPZ010000016.1, forward strand.
ATAAATTTCTGCAAGGCCTTTTCATTGGAAGGTGGCTGAGGATCTGCCGGGTTATGTAAAATTGCCAGATCATAGCGTGATTGAAAACGCCCCTTGCTCGGACGCCACAATCGTTTACGGTATTTTTCAAAAGCCATGACACAGGATTCACGTTGCACCGGATCAAGTTTCGGAATACCCACTGTCTTGACGATGGAAATACTCCATTCATCATCGCGCTTCAATTTCACCTGTAACAATGGCGCAGGAAACATTTCAAATATTTGTCGCGCCAGTGACGACAATGCCGTAAATTCGCATTCACCGAAGAAAATATTAAACTCGAATACGCTGTCTTCAATACCATGTTTCTTGATACTTTTCTCTACCCGATCATCCAGGTCATCCAGTGTCAAGGTGTAGAGTGACTTTCGACTCAGGTCGAGCATGGTTTTGACTGTTGGCAAGGCACGATGACCACGGGCTTCCGCCAGCAATGAACAGTAATAACCCACGCTCTGATAACGATAACTTCTGCAAAGATTAATGACATGAAGATTACGCTGTTTGAAATATTCCTTGCCGGTGAGATAGTCATCAGCATGTACAATATCAATTTCCAGTTTCAGATCCTTCAAATCTGACAAGCTTTCTACAACGGCTATTTGACGAGCCATTTTTTAGTCCTTCCTTTTAAAGAGCATAATAGCTGCACGCAAACCGGTTTTACCGTATCGCGCCATGCGTGCAAAATCTTTTTGTGTAATAGGCATGTTTACTACATCGGTTTGTGTTTTATTGGCTTCGTAATCAACATAAGGGTCATGAACATATATGAAACGTTCATCAAAACCGGTGACCACAACCCAATGGGGAAACTTTTCCTGATAAATGCGATAAGAGCTGATCAATACAACGGGTATACCACCCTGTTCAAACTTTTGCTTCATGGCATCCAGTGTTAATTGCTCATAAAATACTGGAATATTCTTCTTATGAATTTCTTCCAGAAAATCATGCTGCACAATGCGTATGACTTCTTTCTTTTCCTGATTTCGCACCGAATCGACGAATAGTGCGCCTTCATCACTGACATAGACTTCTACATCAAAACCCCGGTGATCAGCAGATAAAGCTAAACCGTAGGGACCACAGCCCCCATGACCGGCCGTCATAAATACCGTTGTCGATTCACGCCACAAACGTATTTCTTCAGTGCGGGAAAATTCATATTCAGGTTGAAGCGCCTTCATTGCCATCATGAGGGTGGCAGGACCACAGGTAAACTCCAGTGTCTGCTGATAATAGGGAACCTGGGCAAGATCACCCTGAACATCTGGTGTCAAACGTTTCTCGAAACGCAGCGCCTGCATATGGTCTTCATAATAATCGTCATATTCACCAAACTGGCGATAACCCAGTTTTTTGTACAAACGAATAGTAGCTTCATTATCACGACGCACTTCAAGACGAATGCTAACGCAATCATGTTCCAGCGCTACGTTTTCTGCTTCCAGCATCAGTGATTCACCAATACCCTGCCCACGGTATTTTGGGTCAACTGCAATGGAATACATTCGTGCCAGTGAAGTCCCCATATTGAACAGCACCATTGAATATCCACGCAGTTGATTATCAACTTCATCAACCAACGTGACTTCATTACCTTTGGTCAACAAATATCTGAAATTACGACGGGAAAGGCGATCATAGTCAAAGCAAATTTCTTCCAGCCTGACCAGGGCGTCGAGATCGTTCAGTGTGGCGGGTCTTATCATGGCGGATTCTTGGATTGGGCGGACACTACAAATGATTAATGGACACCCGGACAAATGCAAGTGGCCAGGGAAAATATTTTCCCGGCCAGCTTAATCAGAGTGATCTGGTTTTGACTTCAATCTCAACCACAGCGCCTTCGATTGATGGCATCAGGGCACTTTCCCTTGTTTCCAGTAGAAGTCGTCCCTTGAATTGAACATCATTTTCTTTTTTATTATGCAACTGCAATTGTGCCTGTTGCTCGGTAACAAGGTCATCGCTCTCAACGACAAACGGTTCCAGCATCTCGGGAGTCATGGTTAAATCCAGGGGCTGTAACAATTCGGGGTGAACAATTTCAGCTTCGTTGCTAACCGACTTTGCACTTGCCACTTGCTGCGGCGCATATCTATCACATGATGATAGTAATACAACCATGGCCAGCAAGGTATTGATGAATATTAATGAACTGACTTTCATGATAATGACAAATTCCGGGTTTAATGCGTCAGCATTGACCCGGAAGTTTATGTCAAGTTCATCAGGACTTCTGGATAACCTCGATCCGGTCTACTTTCTGATAACCCCTTGGCAATTTCAGTCCACGTTTACCGCGTTCAGCAGCATGCTCGTCCACTTCATCAGCACTCATGGTTTTAAATTTCTTGCCGGAATGTACCGTGAGTTTTTCGCCATCCTGAATCAGGTCAATGGCGCACACCACTTCTTCACCGGTTTTCAGTTTTGCCGGTGGTACATTGATGATTTTATTACCCTTACCGCGAGACATTTGCGGCAGTTCTGACAACAATGTGACCAGCATATGGCCTTCGGAGGTAATGGCAACAATCCAGTCTTCGTCAATGCTTCTTACCCTGACCGGCTGCATTACTTTCGCACCGGCTGGAATATTCATGAATGCCTTACCCGCCTTGTTGCGTGAATATAAATCTTCCAGCTTGCAAACAAAGCCATACCCAAAGGATGTCGTGAATAAATACAAATCGTCCGGCTGTCCCATCAGGGTTGCCACGAAACCGGCGCCGGAAGGTGAATTAAAGCGGCCGGTCAGTGGCTCACCCTGACCACGGGCAGATGGCAGAGAATGAGCCTGCAAGGTATAGGCTCGACCAGTGGTATCGAGGAATACCACCATCTGGTTACTCTTGCCCATGGCGGCAGATTGAAAACCATCACCCGCCTTGTAACTGAGTTTTTCTACATCGATATCATGGCCCTTGGCAGCACGCACCCAGCCTTTTTGAGATACCACAACCGTAATCGGCTCGTTAGGGATGAGTGCAGTTTCGTCAATCGCCTGTGCTGCACCGCGTTGCACGATGGGTGAGCGACGATCATCACCATACTTCTCTGCATCTTCCATGATTTCCTTGCGGATCAGTGTTTTCAATCGGCGTGCAGATTGCAGAATTTTCTCCAGCTCATCACGCTCTTTCGCCAGCTCTTCCTGCTCGGCACGAATTTTCATTTCTTCCAGACGCGCCAGTTGCCGCAGACGTGTATCCAGAATGTAATCGGCCTGAACTTCCGTCAGTTTGAAACGCGCCATCAAGGCGGCTTTGGGTTTTTCACTTTCCCGAATGATGCGAATCACTTCATCGATGTTCAGAAACGCAATTAACAAACCTTCCAATAAATGCAGTCGGTTATTGACCTTGTCGAGCCGCCATTGCAAACGATTGCGAACAGTTTCGGTACGATATTCCAGCCATTCCTTAAGCAACTGCTTCAGGTTTTTAACCTGGGGCCGTCCGTTAATACCGATCATATTAAGATTAACGCGATAACTGCGTTCCAGATCGGTGGTGGCAAACA
>JBFHPZ010000017.1:0-14835 GCA_041592495.1 Gammaproteobacteria bacterium
GACAGATTATTTGTTGTTTGCCTTGTTTGTTATTCCTGGGTGCATTTGGCGGGAATCTGGTATTTTAATTTTGTTGGATCCCGGCCAGAATCATGCCGGGATGACGAAGTGTTTTAAGTACTTGCCGGGATGACATGGTATTTTGAAAGCTCAATTTTATTTAACACAACAATAATAAAAAACATACAAAGGGGAGATGCATGATTGAATGGCTGAATAATAATGTCGAGTACTGGCACTGGATTGTGTTCGGGCTTGCCTTGGCGGCGACAGAAATATTTGTGCCGAGTTTCTTTCTGCTGTGGCTGGGTGTGAGTGCCGTCCTTGTTGGCATTATCAGTACAATGGTCGATATGAGTTTCTCCACCGAAGTGTTTCTATGGACGCTGTTCTCAGTGTTCTGTCTTTTTGGCTGGTTCAAGATGATTGCGCCTAAAATGAAAGACAAAACCCATTCCGGTATGGCCATGGAATCACTCATTGGTCAAGCTGGTTTGGTGGTTGAGCACAACCCATCTACTTATCGTGGCAAAATAAAATTTCCGGTGCCACTGCTGGGTGAAGATGAATGGACTATTATTTCTGAAGCCGAATTGAAACCGGGCGATCGTGCACAGGTTGTCGATGTGAGCGGCAATAGTCTTGTTGTTAAAAAAGTATAATTAAAAGGAGTCCATTCGATGGAATCACTTATTATTATTGTCGCCATTGCCGTTGTGGCTTTTATTACCATTGGGCTTGGTGTGCGTATTGTGCCGCAGGGCAGTAAATATATTGTGCAACGGCTGGGGAAATATCATGAAACCCTGAATCCGGGTTTAAATATTATTATTCCTTATGTCGATACCGTTTCCCATCGAGTGACCACCAAGGACATCGTGCTGGATATTCCGTCGCAGGAAGTGATTACACGTGACAATGCGGTGATCATTGCCAACGCCGTGGCTTATATGAATATCGTGAGCCCGGAAAAAGCAGTTTATGGTGTGGAAGATTATGAACTGGCGATTCAGAATTTAATTCAGACGACCTTGCGATCCATTATTGGTGAAATGGATCTGGATGATGCCCTGTCTTCCCGTGAACAAATCAAAGCCAAGTTGAAAATCGGTATTTCCGATGACATTACCGACTGGGGGCTGGTAGTCAAGACGGTTGAAATACAGGATATCAATCCATCGCAGACCATGCAGAAAGCCATGGAAGAGCAGGCTGCTGCGGAACGTTTACGTCGTGCTGCTGTTACCAAGGCAGAAGGTGATAAGCAGGCCGCGATTTTACAGGCGGAAGGTGAGCTGGAAGCATCGAAGCGTGAGGCGGAAGCCAAAATCGTCCTGGCACGTGCGTCATCCCATGCGATTAAAATCATTGCGGAATCGATTCAGGGCCAGGAATTGCCGGTGCTGTATCTGTTAGGTGAGCGTTATATCGATTCCATCAAGGATCTTGCTGAATCTGAAAATAGTAAGACTATTGTGTATCCCGCTGATTTACCGCAGGCGATCAAAGGTATTTTAAGTCTGAAGTCCTGAGGCTTGCCGGATTGCGGCCAGAGCAGGAATGACGAAGAATAAAATTCTAGCAAGCAGGAAATTGAACTGCCATAGGATGCTTTGTGAACTTGCGCCTTTGCAACATGGCGTTGAAAAGTTTGTTGAGGTATTTTTAAAAAGAAGCTGGCCCTCCGTTGCCAGCCGTCGATCACCAGAGGATGGTGTTAAATCGTTAAAGTCCTGAGTAATTTGGTTGCAATGCCCGGTATGTCCTACCGGGCATTTTTTTAGCTAATGCTATGGGTTTATTTTTTGACTTCCAGCTTGTTAATGCCCATGGCTTTGAGCACAAACCGTTCAAACAAGGGTTCTGTGTTGCCTTTCTTCATCTTGCGGATGAAATATTTTTCAAAACCAACTTTTGCCTGATGCACCCATTTACCTTTCTTGAACCAGGTAACGTTACGCGGTGGTATCTGTGGCAGTGCAACGAAGGCGGCGCCGGTGTCACCCATGTCCGCTAAACAAATTGCATTCCAGGTACCACAGGTTTCAGGTTGCTCACCCTTCAGTTCGTGGGTGATGTTGTGCACGATAGCGGTGGACATGGTTTCAATCATGTAACCGGTTTTGGGTGCGCCTGTCGGTACTGGTGTTGGTTCAACCGGAGGTATGGCAACGCACACGCCGGATGAATAAATGTTTTTGTATTTTGGATTGCGTTGATACTGATCGATCATCACAAAGCCGCGGGGATTACACAGGCCTTCAACCGCTGCAACACAATCCACACCCTTGAACGCGGGCAACATCATGGAATACTTGAAGGGAATTTCATGTTCCTTGAGGACTTCGCCCTTTTCATTGAGCTGTTCAACAAACATTTTGCCGGCTTCAACTTTTGTGGTGCGGGCATTGGTAATGGTATTGATGTGCTGGTTGCGCATATCGCTTTCCAGCATACCTTTGGAATCACCGACGCCGCCAAGACCGAGGTGACCGATATAGGGCTCGGATGTGACGAAAGTCATGGGTACCTTGTTACGAATGCGGCGCTTACGTAAATCGCAGTCGAGGATGAATGCAAATTCATAAGCCGGGCCAAAGCAGCTGGCGAAGGGCATGGCACCGATGACAACGGGGCCGGGATTTTCCAGCAGCTTTTGGTATTCTTCATAGGCATGGCTGGCATGGGCGGTGGTACAAATGGAAACTGTGTGACCATCCGGGCCGGGGCCTGAGCCGGGTACTTCTTCAAATGCCAGTCGTGGGCCGGTGGTGATGACCAGATAGTCGTAATCGATCTTGTCACCGCTACGCAGTTCAAGTTTATTATTGTCGGCGTCAATTTTGGTTACGCGGTCATTCACGAACTCAATCTTCTTCTTGGACAGTGTTTCGTGCAGCGGAACAGAAATGTTTTTAGGTTCACGCCAGCCTACTGCAACCCAGGGGTTGGATGGGGTGAATTGAAAATGATCGCGCTCATCCACTACAGTGACCTGATGGGCTTTGCCAACCGCTTCTTTCATTTCAAATGCGCAAGGTAAACCGCCAACGCCAGCGCCAAGAATAACAATGTGTGCCATATATAATTCCCTCCAGGGTGATCGATAAAGATTTATTACGTTTATATGGCAAGGACTGGGCCAGGCTTGAAAATATTCAGGGAGAACAAATAGATAGCTAATTATTTGATGATCTGGAGCAAGCAAAAAGGGAATATAGGTCGTTTTCCCCTGTCAAAAATGTCATGATTGTCATGACATACTGACAGATTTGGCAGACATGATAGACATTAACCAGTTAGAACAGGAGAAATTCGTAAGTGAATTTCTCAATAGCTACACCAATCCGGCTATTTTGCTGGATCGAGCCTACAAGATTGTCGCTACCAATGAAGCCTATCGCAAGACCTATGGTTTCAAGCCTGGCCCTAAAACCCGGCATTGCTATGAAGTTTCCCATCGATATGACAAGCCCTGTGATCTGGCCGGTGAAACCTGTCCGCTAAAGCTCTGCCTGGAAAGTAAAACCCCCCAGCGCTCATTGCATGTACATCATACGGATTTTGGTGATGAGCATGTAGATGTGCAGTTATCGCCTATCCATGACGAGAAGGGTGAGATTCAGTTTTTCCTGGAAACCATGGCCCCGGTGAAATGCGCCAGCACCCGTCCTCGGGCGCAAGGGCTGGTGGGTACTTCCATCGCCTTCAATACCATGATCGAAATGATCCAGCGGGTGGCCTGTAGTGATGTCAGTGTGCTGTTGCAGGGGGAATCCGGTACCGGTAAGGAGTTGGTAGCCCATGCTATTCATAAGTCCAGCATCCGTGCCAAGGGGCCGTTTGTACCGGTGGATTGTTCCGGTCTGTCGGAATCCTTGATTGAAAGCGAATTGTTCGGTCATGAAAAAGGGGCGTTTACCGGTGCCCACAGTCGCAAGATTGGCCTGGTGGAAGCCGCCAGTGGTGGCACCCTGTTCCTGGATGAAACCGGTGATATACCATTGAATATCCAGACCAAGTTGTTACGCCTGATGGAGACTGGCAGTTTCCGTCGTGTGGGTGGTATAGAGTCGCTTAAGGCGGATTTTCGCCTGATATCGGCTACCCATCGTAATCTCTATGAAATGGTGGAAAAGGGCGAATTTCGTCGCGATCTTTACTACCGCATCAGCGCCTTCCCATTGCATTTGCCGTCTCTGCGGGATCGTATCGAAGACTTGCCGCTGTTGGTGGATTCTCTGCTTAAACGCTATTACCCGGAAGACGAAATCCGCATTGATGATGCGGCGCTTCATTGCCTGGAACAATATCGCTTCCCTGGCAATATTCGTGAGCTGAGCAATATTATTCAGCGTGCGGCGCTGATGGCGGATGATGAGATTATACGCCCCGCCAATTTACCCGATGAGTGCCAGATTGAAGTGCGTGATAATGAGAAAACCTGCTTTTCCGATCTGGTGACCCTGAAGGAGCTGGAGCAGCGTTATCTGGGCTGGGCCCAGACCCGAATCAGCAACAAGGTGGAGCTGGCGAAGGCGCTGGGTGTCAGTGAGCGTACCCTGTACCGTAAGCTGGAGCAGCTGGGCGAGTAGTGAATGTAGAATTCAGCAGTGTGAATTCTAGATTCTGACCTGCCCCAATCAATGCACCGGCATATTGACGTGGGTATTAGTAACACCGTTTTTCAGCTCATCCGGAGTCGCATCCCGAATGGCCAGTACATTGACGGTGAATTTGGCCTTTTTGCCCGCCAGTGGATGATTGCCGTCCACGGTCAGTTTGCCATTTTCTATTTTGGTAACGACAAAGGATTTGCTTTCGCCCGCATCGTTCATCATTTCCACTTCGGCGCCCACACGGCGGAACTGAGGTGGGACATTATCAATATCGTCACTGAAGGTCAGATTCGGATCATGTTTGCCAAAGCCTTCTTCCGGTGGCACGGTGACTTCGATGGTTTCACCCACACGGCAACCTTCCAGAGCACGTTCAACTCGCTCAATCAGGCCCATCTGGGTTGCACCATGGACATAATTGACTGGTAAATCCACCTGTTCAACGATATTGCCGTCTTCATCGGCAATGCTGTAGGTGAACTGGACGACCTTGTTTTTGCGAACGCGCTGATCAGACATGATGTAATCCTGTTAAAATAGGCGGCATATTATAGCCGATAATGATCAAAGCACTGAAATCAGCGGGGTTAATGATCGCATAGTCATCGGTTATAATGCTGCAAATTCAAGCACCGGGCAGGTTTAACCCCTGTGCCCACTGACCGAGGTATTTATGGAAGCATCATCCTGTAGTAAAGCTGAGCCCTTCGCGCTACAAGTGCTGGGTGACAGCATGATCCCTGAATTCCAGAATGGGGTGGTCATTGTGGTTGATCCGGAGGGTGTGGTGCGTGACGGCTGCTATGTGGTGGCCCTGCATAACGATGAATACACGTATCGCCAGTACCGCTGTTATGAAGGCAGGCATTACCTGGTGCCGCTAAATGATCTTTATCCCACTGAAGAGTTTAAGGGGCCCCAATTCATTAAGGGTGTGGTGGTGCAGCAGGCTGGTCGCCGCCGCAAGGACCGTAAATTTTACTAGGCATCCCATCGATATTCCTTGCCTGTAAGAAAAAGACAAGGCAATTCGCGTTCATTACTCCGCGCAATCCGGCGCTACGCCCCTTTGGGGCCGCACGTATGTGTGTTAAAAGTGTTGCAGGCATTTTTTGCGTTTTCTTTTATTCTTTATTCCTGGTTGTATGTTCTTATGGAACTGTTCGATAGCCATTGTCACATAGACGTTGAAGAATTCGATGCCGATCGCGATACCGTGTTGCAACGCACTCGACAGGCTGGCGTCACCCGTATGCTGGTGCCTGCAGTGCATCGGCAGGGATGGCGATTTTTGCTGGATTATTGTCAGGTGAATCCGGGGCTATACCCGGCATTGGGGCTGCATCCGGTGTATCTCCAACAGCATCGAGATGAGCATATTAGCGAGCTGGCGCAGTGGGTAGAGCAGGAAAAACCCCTGGCTATAGGTGAAATCGGCCTGGATTATTTTGTCACCGAACTGGACCGCGAGCGTCAGCAAACCCTGTTCGAGGCCCAGCTGGAAATTGCGCGAGATGCCAATCTGCCAGTGGCCCTGCATGTGCGTAAAGCCCATGATCAGATATTGAATACCCTGAAACGTATTCGGGTTCGTGGTGGATTTTCCCATGCCTTCAACGGCAGTGAGCAACAGGCGCAGCAGTATATCGATCTGGGATTCAAGCTGGGATTTGGCGGCATGCTAACCTATGAGCGATCAAGCAAGATTCGTCATCTGGCTAAAGTGCTCCCCCTTGATGCCATAGTACTGGAAACCGATGCACCGGATATGACTGTGGCCGCCCATCGGGGTGAGCGTAATAGCCCGGAGTATTTGCCTGATTGCCTACAGGCGCTTTCTGACGTTCGTCAGGAAGATCCGGAATCCATTGCCCGGCAAACCACGCACAATGCCATGCAGGTCCTGGGACTGAATAGCTGAACTCCGTCAAATACCGGGTGAAATAATCACTTTATTCCCTTCTAATATTAGCAATAATTGATATATTGCAAGCCCATAAAATCTCACTCTCCTATAGTTAAATTGAAGAAGAAATTCACAACTCTCAAAACAGCAATAGCGGGGGAGAGGTTTATGTCAGGTGGTGCTAAGAAAGTTCTTTATGTGCGGTTACCATGCTGGAAGATTTATCCCGGTGGCGTGGTTTATGTTGCAGATTACGTACATAAGCAAAGGCCAAATGTAAACCAGGAAATTCTGGATCTGGCGCTGGTGGAAAAAAGCCAGTACAAGCAGGTGCTTGAAGAGCGTCTACTGGATATGAAGCCGGACATCGTTGCATTCTCCTGGCGTAATATGCAGACCTTTGGTCCCCACCCCGAAAGTGACGCCCTTGATGTCGTCATGCAATATGATTATTCCAAAAAGCTCTGGCCCAAAATAGTGGCTGCGGGCAAAGCCATTTCCATCATCTATGATTACGCTGCCGGTCGACTGGCCAATTTCGCCTTTATGCGCATGGTGCGCAAATTATTACCCGATACTCGCATAGTGGTGGGTGGTACCGCGGTATCGATTTTTGCGGAATACATCGTGAATCAGTGCCCAACCGATTCTGTGGTGGTGGTGGGTGAAGGCGAGGATGCCATGCTGTCCATCGTCGATGGCAATAGCAAACCGGAAGGTGAACACTGGTACAAGGATAAATCCGGCAAGGTGGAAAAGCGTGAACGCGATACCCTGTTTGCACTGGATACAACCACCGCCGTTGATTTCAAATACATCAATAAAATATTTCCACAATTTAATGAATATCTCGATGATTACATCGGTGTCCAGACCAAGCGTGGTTGTCCCTACAAATGTCATTTCTGTATATACAATTCCATTGAGGGTTGTCGTCAGCGTTATCGCTCTCCGCAAAGTGTTGGTAATGAAATCGAAATTTTAAACAAGGAATATGGTGTTCAGAAAATCTGGTTCACCGATGCGCAATTCTGTTCAACCCTGCGCAGTTCGCGTTATGTAGAAAGCGTGCTGGATGAAATGCATGCGCGCAAGACCAGTGTTCAATGGTCAGGCTATTTACGCTTTAATCATATCAACCAGGCCATCGCCGACAAAATGTTTGCCACCGGTTTACGCAGTATCGACACCACTTTTGCCGGCACGCAAAATATTATCGACAAGATGACGCTGGGGTATTCGCTGGAACAGCAAATGGATGTGTTCAGAATGTTCAAGAATGCAGGGCATACTGACCAAAAAGTTAAGCTTTATATGCCGTTAAATGCTCCCGGTGAAACTTGCAAGACCCTGATGCAAACTATCAATCGTATTGAAGAATTGTACGCTATGTTCGGCAGGGAACATGTACTGCCGTTTATATTCTTCATTGGCATACAGCCTGGAACGCCGGTAGAGTCTTTATTGAAACAAGAGGGGTATCTCAAGTCGAACTATAATCCTTTGACATTGAATCCTTTCACCATCAAAAAACTACTATACAACCCGGAGCCATTGGGCAGTTTAATAGGGCAGTCCTATCTTGATGCGATAAAAGTTGTTGATAAAAGCAGCGATTATGTAGGGCGTGCGACCATGAGCCTGCTGAAGAAGCGATTGCAGGCACAGGGTTCGTTATCCGCCTGTAAGAATGAACAGCAAGGTAATATGCCACTGGTAACCGATTACGCCACTAAGAGTAGCTAATTGGTAAAGCAGTTAATGATAATAAATTATTAAGTGCAAACTATGCTGCGCTGAGATTGACGGGTGTTCGCTAATCTTGTCTGGCGTATCAGAAATATTGTAGTTGTTTATTTCCATGTCCTCTGCAGTCGCTTTCATGGAGAGGTAAGATACCAGACATCCTAATCAGGTTTGAATAAAGTTCTTGAGATCATTTATTCTCTTTCAGTTTTCGCCAAAGAGACGCACGCCCTATACCAAGAACTTCAGCTGCCTTGGTTCGGTTTCCTCCGGTTTGATCCAGCACCCATTGAATATACTGATTCTGTTGTTGTTCCAGAGTGGGCAAACGTTGACCCTTGTTGCGAATAATCTGAATAGATCTTTCAGTTAGCGTGGGTGGCAAATGTTTGGGTAACAAGTGTTTGTCGTCGGCAAGGGCAACACCTCTTTCAATCAGGTTCTCCAGTTCTCGTACATTACCCGGGTAATCATAATCACAAAGAATCTCCATGGCTTCGGGGGAAATGTCTTCTACCTGACGATTGTTGCGATGGCTATATTTCTTCAGGAAAAAATAGGCCAGCAGGGGAATATCATCCCGACGTTCAGATAACGGGGGAATATTGAGTGTGACTACATCGAGTCGGAAATACAGATCCTGACGAAACCGACCTGAGGCAACGCTGTTTTTCAGGTCTCGGTTGGTGGCGGCAATAAAACGAACATTGATGGGAATGGGGCGAGTGCTTCCCAGCCTTTGTACTTCATGTTCCTGTATTACACGCAGTAATTTAACTTGCATGGCAAGTGACATTTCTGCAATTTCATCCAGAAAAAGTGTACCACCTTCGGCCGCTTCAATCAGACCTTTACGTGCTTCAAGGGCGCCGGTATATGCGCCTTTTTCATGACCGAATAATTCGTTGGCCAGCAGTTCTTCCTGCAAAGCGCCGCAGTTGACAGCGATAAATGGGCCATCAGTGCGATCGCTATGTGAGTGAGTGTATCGTGCAACCAGCTCTTTACCTGTTCCACTTTCGCCAATAATTAATACATTGCAGTCAGCCACGGCCACTTGTCTTGCGGTGTCCAGAATACGTTGCATGGCTGTGTCTTGGGTAATGATGTTCTGGCCAGATTGCTGTTTATCCATAAGAGAGCGCAAGGCATGATTCTCGCGCACTAAATGTACGCGCTCCATTGCATTAGCAACAACCTTGCGTACTTCTTCCAGTCTGAAGGGTTTGGCAATGTAGTGATAAGCACCAGCTTTTGTAGCTTCAATAGCTGAATCGATGGTGGCGTAACCGGTAATCATAATGACAGCAGTGTCCGGATCTTTTTCCTGGGCATGTTTGAGTACGGCCATGCCATCTGCACGTTCCATGCGTAAATCAGTGATGATGACATCAAACTGTTCATTCTCCAGCGCTTCAATTCCACCAGGACCTGTTGTTCTGGTAGTAACTATGTAATCTGATTTACGGAAAGCATGGGCCAGGTTTTCAACAGCTACAACTTCATCGTCAATGATTAATAATTTGCCTTTGTATGCTGTTGTTGAATTCATGAATTACTCTCCTGACAAGCGAGGCGAATGGTGAATTTACTTCCTTTTTCCGGTGATGAGCTAACGGCAATTACACCATCGTGTTCACGGATGATTTCATGGATGATGTAAAGACCCAGTCCCACGCCATGACCGGGTTCCTGAGTTGTGAAAAAAGGATCAAAAATATGATGTATGATCTCTGCGGGAATTCCTGGGCCGTTATCTTCAACACTGATATCGACATAATTGTCCTGATCCAGCAAACGCTGATTGCCAACAACGATGGCGTCAGCTGGAAAAGGAGATGGCTTGCTGCAGGCCGAAACACTAATGCGAATAATAGTGTTGTGGTCGCCCGCATTTAAGGCATTGCGGATCAGGTTAATAAATACCTGTTGCATACGTTGCGAGTCAGCAAACAGTATTGGTTTGTTTGCCATTTCAATTTCAAGACTGGCCTGTTGCTTACGCACAGTGCTGTTAACCAGTATGCGGGTTTTTTCCAGTATTGATGCCAGTGGCACCGGCTGGAGATTAAGGCCGCGCTGGTGACCATACTCAAGAAGGGCGCGGACAATTTGTCTGGCTCTTTCGGTTTCATCATCAATTTGTTGTAGCCAGGTGCGAAGAAGTTGCGGTTCTGCACTGTCAATTTCTTCTTTGAGTAATTGGCATGATGAAGAGATATTGGAAAGCGGGTTGTTGATTTCATGTGCCACGCCTGCGGCCAGTGTACCCAGTGAGGCCAGTTTTTCTGATTGCAGTAAACGTCTCTGGCGTATATCAAGCTCTATCAACATGCGATTGAATGCATCGGCAAATGCGATGAATTCGCTGTCTCTTGATTCAGTTTCCAGATGATCAAACTTGCCCTGGGCAATTGGCATCAGGTTGGCTTCCAGCTGGCGCAAGGGTAACACAACAGCGCGTGCCAGCAGTCGACCGACGATGTACACCAGAATGCCAATAACAAATATGGTGATCAGTAACCAGCTGCGTGACCAGCGAATAGCATCAACCAGTAATTTACGCTCCAGTTCTGAAAATGAACTTGCCAGCATGGAGATGGTTTGCCCTTTTTCGCGAATGATATGTTCAAATGCCTCGGTTATATCATTGCTGTTATGCAAGCTAGACAGCAGGCCGCGATATTCAAACAAATTTTGCTTTAACTTGGCGAGTTCAGCATCGGTGGTCACTTCAGCAATTGCTTCTCGCTGGGTATCGAGAATGTGATAGGCCACTTCGGCAAATTGATCTGTTTCCAGCAAGGCATTGTGATCGGCATAGAGAAACAGGTTTTTCTCGTAGCGACGCATTTCCTGAATGGCATTAAACAGGGATGATATGGCTACCCCTTCATTAGCCTGTTTTTCCAGGAAGGACAGATCAAAAACAGCGCTGCCACATAACATCAATACAATGAGTGCAAGGCTGGTATAAGCGAGTCGTATTTTTCCGCTAAGACTTTTCATATGGGCAATATGTGTGTTTCATTATGAAGGTACATGTTTTATTTTGAAACATGTTGAGTATCGTCCTCATATCCCTATAAAACAAGCCATTTTCTTTATTTGTATTTTATATGTTTCATTGTGAAACGCCTGTGTTTTATTGATGGTATCAGGGATTTAGAGAAATAATCAATAAATACAGTGACTTACGTGAATCAATAAAGCTGGCCTGTCTATTGCTCAATAAGTGTCATATCCATTTAATCCGGAGCACTAACATGAAAAAGCTGACTGATGATTTAAAACGAATTCTGGCGGGCCTGGCATACCAGGATGCGGGTGAATTCCTGACTACTGCCCAGAAATACGAAGTGTTGGGCATGGGTCGGGCTAAGGATGTACAGGGTTATGTGTCACATAAGACCGGCGAAAAGGCAAATAAAAGAATTGGCCTCATCAGCAATGAAAAGGGTGATTTCACCGTTCTTGATCAGGTTATAAGCGATTGTATCGAGTTGAATGCACAACTTGATTTACTCCAGGTTGGTCAATCCGTCGCTAACAATTTGGGTGCCGTAGAAGCGGTCCTCGGCAATGCCGGTGTGCGCTATCAACTGGTGGATGCACAGCACAAAACCCCGGAGACGTTTGTTCGCTATATCCAGAGTCATCCTTCCCTGGCATTTCTGGTGGCGGAAAAAGGCAATGATTTTGTTAAGGAAATGATAAAGGAAGTGGAGTCTGTTATGGGTTCATATTTACCCATGCCTATGGTCTACATCAAACAGGAATCCCAATATAAACCGCATTTAATTGCCGCATCGATTTAGTAGCAGGTCATGACAGTGAATACTATAGCTATCACCAGTAGTTGGCATCGAATATTTCCTTTTCTGCTCTGGTTGCCGAGTATTAGACGAGGTACCTTTAGGGCTGACTTGATTGCAGGCCTAACCGGGGCGATTGTTGTTTTACCCCAGGGTGTTGCATTTGCCACCATCGCCGGTATGCCTCCCGAATATGGCCTGTACGCGGGTATGGTACCGGCTATTATCGCAGCCTTGTTCGGCTCCTCTAATCATCTCGTCTCTGGCCCCACCACTGCCGCATCTGTTGTTATGTTTTCGTCGCTGAGTGTTTATGCAGTACCTGGTTCTGCAGAATATGTCAGCCTGGCGCTAACCCTGACGTTTATGGTCGGCATTATCGAACTTACGCTGGGTTTTGCGCGTTTGGGGTCGCTGGTTAACTTTATCTCACACTCGGTTGTTGTTGGTTTCACTGCCGGTGCCGCCATTTTAATTGCAGCAAAACAACTGACACATTTTTTCGGCGTTGAAATAGAGCGTGGTGGTCACCTGAGTGACATACTGTTGCAATTCATACAACAAATTGGCCACATTAATCCGTGGGTAACAACGGTTGCCCTGACAACCCTGTTGAGTGGAATCGCAGTTAAGCGCTGGCTCCCGAAAATACCAAATTTAATTGTCGCAATGTTTGCAGGAAGTTTGGTTGCCTTCTTTTTTAATCAGTGGCAGGGAGTAGAAGTTACTGGTATCAACTCGGTTGGTGCTTTACCACAGTCATTTCCGCCGGTTGCGATACCGGTATTGTCACTGGATGCGATCAGGGATTTGGGTTCAGCTGCGTTTGCACTCAGTCTGTTTGCTTTAACTGAAGCAATTTCGATTGGTCGTGCACTGGCTGCAAAGAGTGGTCAACGCATTGATGGTAACCAGGAATTTATTGGTCAGGGATTATCCAACCTGCTCGGTTCATTCTTTTCCGGCTATGTTGCAACCGGTTCATTCAACCGTTCGGGTCTGAATTATCAGGCAGGTGCGAAAACACCGCTTGCAGCAATATTTGCCGGTATCTTGTTAATGGGACTGGTGGTAATGATTGCCCCATTAGCGGCCTATTTACCCAATGCTGCCATGGCAGGTATTTTATTTCTGGTCGCGTGGGGTTTGATAGACTTTAAGGAAATACGTCATATCCTGAAAAAAAGTCGTCGTGAAACCGCTGTGTTTGCCATGACCTTTTTAGGCGCGCTCTTCCTGGAACTGGAGCTGGCTATTTTTGCGGGTGTCATACTGTCATTGATTCTTTATCTGAACAGAGTGTCTCGTCCAAGAATTGTAACCCGTGCCCCTGATCCACGATTATATAAACGTGCATTCTCATCTGATCCGAGCTTACCAGAGTGTCCTCAATTAAAATTATTGCGTATTGATGGTTCCCTGTTTTTTGGATCGGTGAACCATGTAGAAGAAACATTCGATCGTATTCGTAAATTTTCACCGGAGCAAAAACATCTCGCTATCGTGGCGCAGGGAATGAATTTTGTGGATTTGCAAGGTGGAGAAGCCCTGGCGCATGAAGCACAAAAGAGAAAAGCCAATGGCGGTGCTATTTATTTGATTGATGTTAAAGAAGGACTCTGGAATGCACTGGACCGTTACGGTTGCCTGGAAGTGATTGGTGAACGCAATGTGTTTCAATCCAAGGTCGCCGCCATCCGAGGTATTCATCATAAACTGGACAAGTCTATCTGCGCTGATTGTACCAGGCGTATTTTTAACGAATGCCAGCAGGGTGTCGGGATAAATCAAAAAACACAATGAGCTTGTAAAGTTCAGACTTTACAATCAGGCAAACCAAGAAAACTTAAAATTTCTTCACGCTGGCTCATGGCGTCCCTGAAACCCAGGGAAATCAATTCTCTGCAATAAGCCTTTTCAAATAATAAATAACTGAAAAGGCTATTGCCTTTACGGTTATGTGCACCGGCGCCCCGCAGGAAAAAACGAACAGCGGCCGGCATTTGTTTTTCATGCTTGTTAGCTATATCGCCCGGGTCCTTGCTGGGTGTGATGACATGTATGTCCACCTTTCGCAAGGTAACGCCATGCTCCTGTAATTGCTGTGAAGGTATCATGCCAATGGTGTTGTTAATGCGGCACAAGCGTTCAATATCCGTATCCAGTGCATCCAGAAAAATATTATCCAGTACATGACCGGCAATTTGTGCAATCGACGGATAACCGGATGTGGTCAATCGTTGTTCATGTTCTTTCTGTTTCGGGCGAACACCAATGACCAGTATGCGATTCGCACCCAGATGCAATGCCGGGCTGATGGGAGCAATTTGGCGCATGGAGCCATCACCAAAATATTCGCGATGAATGCGTATGGCCGAAAACAAAAACGGAATGGCGGAAGAGGCCATCAAATGTTCCATGCCTATGTTGGCTTTCAAACCGAGACGTCGTACCCGGTTCCAGCCTTCCAGTTCCGGTATGCCCTGAAAAAAGGTGACCGATTTTCCCGAATCATAACCGGAGCAGGTGATGGATAAAGCGCGCAATGCACCCTGATCAATCGCCTGCTGAATGTTGTGGACTGGCAGATACTCCTTGAGTAATTCTCGCAAGGGTGAACGATCAAACAAGGCTTGCGGGTTATAGCGTCCGAGGCCACCCATCATCAGCGCCGTTAACCAGTGGGCGCCGGTACGAACCATGCCAAGGGTATCTGCCCGAAACACCTGATCGACACTGAAGTTACTCC
>JBFHPZ010000018.1:0-14776 GCA_041592495.1 Gammaproteobacteria bacterium
ATACGGTGCGGTGACACCGGACGATGATCAATCGCCCGCGCAATATCATAATAATACGCACCTGCCTTGCCAAAAGCATCGCAAAGTTCCGGCAATGATTTTTGTTTTAGATCTGCACCACACTGTATGCCCAGTGATTTCATTCTCGCTTCTGTTACTTTACCAACGCCAAAGAACTTTCCTATTGGCAATTTCTCGACAAAAGCTTCACCATCTTCAGGCTTAATTACATACTGGCCATTCGGCTTATTAATATCCGTCGCCAGCTTTGCCAGAAATTTATTATAGGAAACGCCTGCCGATGAAGTCAGCCTGGTTTTTTCCAGAATTCGCTTACGAATATCTTGCGCAATCAAGGTTGCGGACCCCTTAAACAAATCCAAATCAGTAACATCCAGAAAAGCTTCATCCAGCGACAATGGTTCGATTAAATCCGTATAGCGCCTGAAAATTTCATGGATCTGTTGCGATGCCTGTTGATACGCCGGAAATCTTGGCGCTGTAAATATGGCCTGTGGACATAACTGATAGGCGCGTGAGGAAGGCATGGCAGAATGAACGCCATATCGCCGTGCCTCATAGCTACAGGTAGCAACAACACCCCGGGAGTTAGGTGAGCCGCCAACAATAACAGGCTTGCCGCGTAAGTCAGGATGATCACGCTGCTCGACCGAGGCAAAAAATGCATCCATATCAATATGAATGATTTTTCTGGTTCTGGATTCATTTTTATTCAATGGTTTAACTCACCTGTTGTGAGCAATTCAGCAGAGACTGACTTTAGCCAATGCCTGCTTTAACACATCTAAACCGGCGTCTTTCTTTGTTGCGTTCTCACTGATGTATCGACGAAATGCCTTGGCGCCTGGTAAACCCGGAAACATTCCCAAAATATGTCGCGTGATGGCATGCAGGCGCGTTCCTTTTGTTAACTCTGCGTCGACATAAGAAAACAATTGCTCCATCACTTCCCGTCTCGTTGGCACTACATGATCGTCTCCATAGAACAGGCGATCAACATCAGCCAACACGTAGGGATTATTATAAACTTCCCGCCCCATCATAACGCCATCGACAAACTGTAACTGCTGTTTTGCGGACTGCAAATCAGTAAAGCCACCATTAATTATAAATTCTAGTTGCGGATAACTTTGTTTGAGTTTATGCACTGTCTCGTAACTCAGCGGCGGAATTTCCCGATTTTCTTTTGGGCTCAATCCCTGAAGCCATGCTTTACGCGCATGAACAATGAAAACAGTACAGCCAACTTGTGCAATAGTTTCCACGAACTCACATAATTCATCCCAGGAATCACGATCATCTATGCCAATGCGATGTTTTACCGTTACAGGAATATCCACTGCTGACTGCATGGCAGCGATACAATCCGCAACCAGTTGCGGTTGCGCCATTAAGCAAGCACCGAAACTCCCGGATTTGACACGATCACTTGGACACCCCACATTCAGATTGATTTCATCATAAGCATAATCCACTGCAATGCGTGCGCATTCAGCCAGTGCTTGCGGATCACTGCCACCCAGTTGTAAGGCCAATGGATGTTCCGTTTCATTAAATGCCAGGAAACGATCACGATCACCGTGCAAAATTGCACCGGTGGTTACCATCTCACTGTATAAAACGGCATGACGGGAAATAAGACGCAGAAAAAAGCGTTCATGGCGATCGGTCCAGTCCAGCATGGGAGCCACACAAAATGCACGATCAATCATCACAAACCAGACTCAGACACTATTTGTTTTTAAAGCAGAAACCACATCATCGACACTGGGACAACCCTTGAATTCCGTATTCTCAAGATAGACGCGACAACAGGCGGATTCATTGTGACTGGACTGACTGACATCTTTTTCATTCACCAGGATAGTCGGTGAGCCATAGGATCTGGCATAGCCGGGGCAGGCACTATCACTGCGCTCCCATTCCTGCCAGAGACAATCCATATCCAGTTTTTTTAATGCCCGTAAAAGCACCTCACGAGCCTGGGGCACATTGGGACAATCGGCATCGAAAATCAATTCGATTTTTACTTGGGGGATACTGGTATTCACCCTGCCATTATAACAGGCTTATGACACTTGCCAGCATTAAAACAAAGATGGTGGCAGCCAGAAGAATATAGTGTGCTGATTGCATGATTTCGGCCCTCAAAATATGCTTGCCGCACCACTAGTATGGTTAATTTGTCTTTTAAAAACAGGGAAATCCTGTCAGGGCGTGACCCTTCTCACAGGGCAACAGGACGAGTGGTAATTATTCAGGTGCGAGTGGCCGAGCTCGGCAACAGGGGTGGCATGGGGCAATCCAGGGATTCAGCAATGGCGCGCAACAATTCTGCCTCCGCCGCCATAACAATACCATCTTCAATAACCAGCTCGGCGCAGGTATTGATAAGGTTCCTCTTCAACAGCGGTGACAATTCAGCTAGACGTTGCAAGCTGGCTTCTACTTCACTCACATTTACTTTCCAGGTTTCAATATCGACAAAAACATCAATACCATAACTCAGTAATGCCCGCCTCAGGTTCTGATGATTCTTGTCTTTGTTCTGACCACTACTTTTCACTAACAATAGCAGCACACGGTGAATGTCATCTCGCACAGGATGAAATGTACTAAATTTAACCCTGGCAACTTGCCCGGCATTAGCCGATAAATGTTTTCTGATAATGGTCAATAACACAAACTCAAACAGGGTAAACCGAACATCCGATTTAATTAACGCTTCCAGCTGATTTATAAACAGTGATGCCTCCTGCTCTTCCAGTTTCTTTAAAGCAGGAATCGTTAAATCAATCAGTGGTAATCGCTGGCGTTTATCAAGATGCACAAACTGCTTTAACAAATCATTAACGATAAGGATCAAGTCTTCCGATTCATGTTGACTGAGCAAAACCAGGGCAGGATCCTTTTCTGTTTGCTGAACCAGCAAAGCATAAATGATGGCTTTCGCACCTTTGGTTGTATGAAATTTATCCTGCACAAGAAGCTGGATAGCATCATGCAAGGCAACACCATAAGCAATATGCTCGACGTTCGGATTACCCACTGATGCCGTCAGTTGTTCAGCAGTTGCACTGTACTGACCTGCATTAACAAAAGATGAAACCACTTCATCCGACTTGCGATTGTTTTGTCGACTGATAATGTCTTTTGCATGCATTAGATTTAGAAATGACGGATCAATCGCCCTGATACGATCCGGGATGGGTGGATGAGATGCCAGTAAGGATTCAAAATAAAAGTTCATGGTTTTACCAAAACACATGTGACTCATATCTTCTGCGTGGCGTGGATTAATAAAGGAACCGTTAACGGTTTGTTGAATTTTGTATAATGCGCCGGCAATGCCCCTGGGGTTACGGGTAAACTGCACGGAAGATGCATCCGCCAGATATTCTCGTTGTCGGGAAATAGCGGCCTTGATCAAACGCCCAAAGAATAGACCAATATAGCCAATGATTAATAATGCAAGTCCAACCGGTAACAGGATACCCACTTGCCTTACATCAGTATCACGAGATGATCGCAATAAAAAACGACCAAATTGACCGATGGCAAGAATACCCGCCAGCACCACAATTAAACGCACATTGATTCGCATATCACCATTCAGTATATGACTGAACTCATGACCTACGACGCCCTGAAGTTCATCACGGCTTAGTGTATCCAGTGTTCCCTGGGTGACCACCATGACGCTTTCCGTCGGCGTGTATCCTGCAACGAAGGCATTTATCCCCTGCTCCCGTTTTAGTACATAGAGGGATGGCATGGGTACACCAGAGGCCAGGGACAATTCCTCGACTACATTGATATAACGTTTTATTGCCGTATCATTGCTGTCCAGACTCACTTCCGTAGCGCCCACCATTTCGGCAACCGCTTTCCCACCATCGATTAACTTCATATGACGCCAGCCACTGCCATATAAAATGATCAATACAACGGCTGCGGTGGGATGCTCCCAGTAGACATTATCAATCCATTGCTGCAACTCAAGGACATAATCATCGCCAGGCGTGAATGCAAAAAACACAACACCATTGACGGCAACCACAATAAACAACAAAGCCAATACAAAATACACCAGCAATATGCCGGTTTTGCGACGCGCAATATCCTGCTGTTTAAAGAAATCCATAATTTAATCGTACAGGCAGGTATGTTCTAGAATGACACCTTGATCGGTTTTTTATAATCGGCTGATTCAAGCTTGAACAGGAATGCACGTTTGAAACCGCCAGGATTGGCGATAAGCGAATTGGGGAATTGCTCACGGTAAGTGTTATAGGTCATAACGGCATCATTATATGCCTGACGTGAAAAGGATACTTTGTTTTCAGTTGAGGTCATTTCTTCCATCAACTGCTGCATGGTTTCATTGGCTTTAATATCGGGATAATTTTCGGCCAGCGCAAAAAACTTGCCCAGGGATCCGGTTAATGCCGTTTCGGCCGTCATGAGTTTTTCGATTGCATCAGCACTATCCAGATGCTGTGCCGCAGACCTGGAAGCTGAAATAGCCTGGTTGCGCGCTTCAATGACGGCAGTTAAGGTTTCCTTCTCATGGGCCATATAGGCCTTGGCAGTTTCTACCAGATTCGGCACCAGCTCATGACGTCTTTGTAATTGCACATCGATTTGCGCAAAAGCGTTTTTGAAACGATTTCGCAAGGCAACCAGCTGATTAAAAATCGCAATCAGGTATAAAACGATTGCAATGATGACGACCAGCGCAATGATCGATCCTGTTGACATTAATGATCTCCCCTATTGATAAAAATATTACTCAATGATGACCCTAATCATCATTGAGTAGATATTGGGAGTATAGGCAATAATACAGACAGAATGTATCAGGATGGCAACAGGCTGTTGATGGTGCTGATAAGCTCGGCTTCCTTGGCTGGTTTAATGATATAGCCCTTTGCACCCTGACGTTCCGCCCAAAGACGATCAGTATCCTGATCCTTGCTGGAAATCATCACAACCGGAATATGGCTGGTGGCCTCGTGTTTGGTGATATGCCGTGTTGCCTGAAAGCCATTAAGGCCCGGCATGACTACATCCATGAGAATCAGATCAGGCGCATCATTGCGCGCCGATTCAATCGCAGCCTCACCGGATTCTGCAACTAAAATTTCATGCCCGTGTTTTTGCAGGATTTTGAGCATACTTTGTACATGTGTAGGGGAATCATCAACAACCAGAATTCGTGCCATTAGTTAAACCTTATCGTTTATAACGCTTTCCATAGCTTATATATAAGCCCTGTTTTGCAATTCTGCAATAAAACACCCCAAGAGTCATAACCCGAACAGGTTAACTCGATGCCTTAATCAACCAGGCAGAGTCGTAAATATCTGCAAATTTAATCCATTATCACTGGTTAAATAATACAAAATGCCGGAAAGACATATGGAAAATAAATGGTGAAACAGGCTATTTATTCGAAAGACCAGTCCTGGAGTATATCTATCCGAAATAACTGGCCATCAAAATTGAATATCACGCCACTGCGGGTAATTTGCTCTACCTTGAGATTGTTAACAACCACATCCCCCTCACCCATGGCATGACCATTAATAATGACTGAACGCTGCATCGGGTTAGAAGAATAGACATGCCCCGCGAAAGTCATATTCGGTATCGCCTGCTGTATTAATGATGGCAGTTGGGTTAAATGCTGGACGGAATCCAGCTCCAGTGACGGCGCTTGCTCGAATGACTGCTTAACAGGCGGCTCAATCACAGCGGCAGATTCGGTTGTATTCACCTGCCTGGTTTGTATTACAGATGGTGTTACAACAACCGGCTCAGTCACCTGTTCTATCACATCTGTATTTGTCTTCGGCTGTGTTACTGGTTGCGGGACTGCTGCAACGACTTTATCTTCATTGCGTTGCATCATCACCATACCCAGCACAAAGGCCAGCATCAACAACAGAAAAACAATTACCACATAAAGCCATGTGTGTGACTGGCGTTGTGCAAAAACCGGTAAATGCACGGTCTGCAAATCCGGCACATCACCCCGTCTGCGTTCCTGTTCCGACTTTTTCAGTGCTTCAAGTATGTATGACATATCAGCCGTTCTTGTTTAATACAGGGGAGTTTTTTTCAGTAATATTATTCAAGTGAATCAGGGTTTGTACGCCAACAATACCATCGGCCACCAAGCCCTGACTGATCTGGAATGAGCGCACCTTATCCACCAGATCTGCCTGGTAAACCGATACTTCCGTTAAAGCATCATTGCCTTCGATTTGCTTGAGTCGTTGGCTTAACCAGATAACATCATTGCCGCTGTCTCCCGGTTTCATAGGCGCATTGAATCCCGGTGGTTGCTGCCATAGCAGGGTGAATTCTCCATACCAGTAGTGATTGAGTTCATCTAGCGACACGGTTTGTTCATGTCCCGCCAGATGAATGGTGGCAAAGCTGCTGCCCAGACCGGTAATGGCGGCATAATGGGTTTGCCCCGCCTGATCACGCAGAATCAATACTGCAGGACGATTAAAGCCCCGCAAATCAGACACATTGCCACTGGTCTGCATACAGGCCAGGCCACGGGTCTGGGCAAAGTAACAGGGTGTGCCATCCTGCTGCGCCTGATAATCTATTTTCCATTGATCGAACACAGCTTGATAGGCCAGCAGATTGCTGCGTAAACGCTCCGCATCATCGGGCCAGACAATAGAGGTTTCGGTTACCGCTACTGTTTCGGCAGGTTCCGCCATGTCTTCACTTGCTTCAATAACTACAGCCTTTTCAGCAGCCTCATCCACCAGCATCGGGTTCTCATACTCATGCCGCAACAAATATGCGGCAAGGCCAACGACCAGCATTAAGATAGCGGCCCAGGCAAGATGGTTGATGTTATTTCCGTTATAAACCGACCCTTGAATTTTCGACCCCAACACTTCCTGCGCTGCCTTTAACAGGGTTTTGGTATTTACCTGCTGCCGTCCCTGTACATAAGTACCGAGCAAGGCCCGGTCGCAAATCACATTCACCAGTCGCGGCACACCGCCGGTAATTTTGTAGAGCCGTTTTAATACCTTATCCGGAAAAAGGGGTTGACGTGTGCCGGCAATGGCAAGGCGATGGCTGACATAATCCCGCAGTTCGTTTTCATTCAAGGGTGTCAGGTGATACCGGGCGGTGATGCGTTGTGCCAGTTGGGATAACTCCGGTTTTTCCAGCTTGTGCAGGAGTTCGGGCTGGCCCAGCAGAATAATTTGCAGCAACTTGTGCTCGTTGGTTTCCAGGTTGGTCAACAGGCGTAGCTGTTCCAGCACATCCACATCCAGATTTTGCGCCTCTTCAATCAATATGACCGTTTTTCTGCCCTGGGCATGGGCTTCAAGCAGGTAACGATTAATGATATCGACGAATAGTTTTATGCTGGCCTGACTACTGGGAATATTGAGATGGGGGGCAGCATGCTTGCCATAGAGCTCATCACAGATAGTCTCCAGCAATTCCAGTGCGCTCACTTTCGGATTCAGCACCAGCGCCAGCTTGGTATTGTCTGGAATCTGTTCCAGCAAACAACGACTCACCGTGGTCTTGCCGGTACCGACATCACCAGTGAGCAAAATAAAGGCGCCCTCGGAATTCAGACCATACACCAGGTGCGCCAGGGCCTCACGATGGCGTTCACTCATATAGAGATAACGCGGGTCCGGCGCGATAGAGAATGGAAGATCCTTAAGCCCGAAGTATTGCTGGTACATGGCGGCCATTATAGGGTTTTCGGGTGGTTTGTGCATGATACATAGTGTAAGGTCAAAAAAATCATGGCTGTTTCCAGCCATTTAAAATACGCTTTCACAGCCAGGAAAATCGTGAATTAAAAAATGTTCAAACCGCTTTTTCGTCATTCATTGTTATTGCTCTGCCTGTTTTTACTCCTCAGTGCATGTAGTCGCGAACCTGCTCCGGCGGAAATATGGACCCTTGATGGCTCCGAGAATTTCATTAACAAGGGAGATATCGAATCCATTGAGAAACACGGCTGGTTGCGCATTCTGACCATGGGAGGCGAAGATCGCCTGCCCCGGCAAAGCAGCTCCCGCGCCATGGAGCTGGAAATAGCCGCAAAATTTGCAGCCACGCTGGATCTCAGGCCAGCCATTGTCTATGTGGAAAATTTCGAAGACCTCATCCCCGCCCTGCAGGATGGCAAGGGTGACATAGTTACAGCTAACCTGACAGTCACCAAGGAACGAAAACAACATCTTGCCTTCACCGTCCCACTGGGCCATGCCATAGAACAACTGGTCAGTGCAAAAACAGAGAAGGTCAGCGATCTCGCTAATCTTAATAACCGCAGTATTGCGGTGAAGGCCGGTACCACTTATGAACAAACACTGGATCAATTGCTGACCCAGTACCCCAATCTCAAAAAGCAAACCTTACCAGGCAACATCGACCTGGACGAAATACTGGATAGGATTGCTTCACGGGAAATAGATCTCACTATTCTCGACAGCAATCTGTTACAGGAAGCCGGGGAATACCGCAGTGATCTGACTGTCGGCCCTGATCTCACCGAAGAACGTCCACTGGCCTGGGCATTGCGCAAGGACAGCCCCCAGTTACAAACCGCCCTCAACCGATTCCTGAATCAGCAACAGATCACACGACCGCGTGAATCGGTTCATCTGGATGATTTTGATGCCATTAAAAAACGCAAAACCCTGCGTGTACTCACTCGCAACAATGCCGCATCCTATTATCTGTGGCAGGGCGAATTACTCGGTTTTGAATACGAGCTGGCCAGGGCGTTTGCACAGAAACACAAGTTACGACTGGAAATGATCGTGGCTCCCAGCCATGAAGATCTTATCCCTATGTTGCTGGCGGGTAAGGGTGATGTCATTGCCGCCTTCATGACCGTCACCGATGAACGCAAGAAACAGGCAATCGCTTTTTCCAGGCACCATCACTATGCATCGGAAATTGTTGTCACTCGAGATGATGAAAACTTAACGAGCATGGATGATCTTGCCGGGCGCAAAATATATGTGCGCCAGTCCAGTTCCTACTGGAAAACACTGGAGAAACTCAAGGACAAGGGTATAGCGTTTGAACTGGTTGCAGCCCCGGAAACCATGGAAACTGAAGAAATCATTGCGCGGGTTGCCGATGGCGATTACGACCTCACTGTTGCCGATAATCAGTTACTCGATATTGAACTCACCTGGCGCGATGACATCAAGGCGGCATTCGCCCTGGGTGAGCCCAGAAAAAATGCCTGGGTTGTGCGTAAAAACAATCCGCAATTACTCAGCGCCATCAACGGCTTTCTGAGGAAAGAATATCGCGGCGAGTTTTATAACATCACTTATGAGAAATATTTTAAAAACCCACACAGTATTCGCCAGCACAAAACCGAACGTATCGACCTCAATCCAGATGGCACCTTCTCACCCTATGACGACATTGTGAAAAAATACGCCGATCAATATGGATTTGACTGGCGTTTACTGATTGCACAAATGTATCAGGAAAGTCGCTTTAATCCGCAAACAACATCCTGGGCAGGCGCCAAGGGATTAATGCAGGTGCTGCCACGCACGGCAAAGGAAATGGGATTTAAACAACTGGAAGATCCAGACATCGGCATACATGCCGGCGTAAAATATCTCGACTGGGTACGCGATCGTTTTGAAACCGAGCTCGATATTAAAGATCGCATGTGGTTCAGTCTCGCCGCCTACAATGCCGGCGCCGGTCATGTCAAAGATGCACGACATCTGGCTCGTCAGATTGGCCTTAATCCAAACCGCTGGTTCAATCATGTGGAAAAAACCATGCTGTTACTCGCCAAACGTCAGCATGCACGCAAGGCACGTCATGGTTATGTGCGCGGCAGCGAACCGGTGAAATATGTGCGCGAAATTCGCAACCGTTATCAGGCCTATTTGCAATTAGGCGGCGGCAACTTGTAATTGCTGCCACACCTCAGCCAGTAACAAACCGGTTTATTTTAGCTTGGCTTGTTGCCATAGCATTTCCAGTTCTTCAATACTGCAATCATGTATATCTTTGTTATCACGCTGGAGTTGCTGTTCAATATAGCCAAAGCGCGTTTCGAATTTATGATTACATCCGCGAAGCGATTCTTCCGCATCCACATCCAGATGTCGTGACAAATTCACGCAGGTAAATATCAGGTCGCCGATTTCCTCAGCCAGCGCCTTGCGATCATTGAGTTGAATCGCCTGCTGCAATTCCCCGATTTCTTCATTGAGCTTGTCCAGAACCGGTTCAATATCAGGCCAGTCAAAACCCACTCTTGCTGCCCGCTTTTGCAATTTTTGCGCTCGCTTCAATGCGGGTAGTGCATGCGCCACACCGTCAAGCACGGAAGCCTTTTCTTTTTCTGTACGCTGATCACGCTCGGCCGCCTTACCCTGTTCCCAGGCTTCATGAAAAGCCTGTTCGTTTTCGAATTGCGTATCACCAAACACATGGGGATGACGTCGCACCAGTTTATCGTTTATGGCATCGACGATATCGCCAAACTCAAACAGGTTTTTTTCTTTTGCCATTTGCGCATAAAACACAACCTGGAATAACAAATCACCCAGCTCGTCTTTCAGCTCAAGCATTTGTCCGCGCTCGATGCTATCCGCAACCTCATAGGCTTCTTCCAGGGTATAAGGCACGATAGTTTTGAAGGTCTGTTTCCTATCCCAGGGACAGCCGCTTTTGGGATCACGCAAAGCGGCCATGATCTCCAGCAACTTATTCATGTTTTTCATGGATATCTCTTCAAAAGAAAACGCAAATTATATTTTGAATTTATATTTGGGAATAATACTGTTTACACCCAAATTACTGGACTAGAGGAAATATGTGCGGAACAGAAATCTAAAGCTGGTGACGGAAGAACGGTCAATTTCTCAAACGAGCATTACAAACGCACTCAGCCAGCAGCGTGGTATGAATCACCAATAAACACGATTAACACATTGGCGTTCATTCGCGTTTATTGGCGTTTTCTTTTGCTGTTAATTAAAACTCGATGCGCACACCCACGTGCCAGTCATCATCCAGTTCATAATCGACAGCATAATTTTCCAGATCATATTCCATATTTCTGTAGCCTACATAGGCACGTGCACTGGGTGTCACTTCCAGCTCGATGGCTACACGGTATTCGGTGTATTGTTCGGCACCGCTAAAGCTGACAATACTCGGTGCTACAAAACCTTCAACCAAAAACGCAATTGGCGTAGATGAAGGAATGACATACCGAATCTGACCACCAATAGCCAATGCACCGACTTCTTCATCAATTACATCGATGGCGGAGAACAAGGCTTTCATGCCTACACCCAGTTTCAAAGAACGATTATTACCAGCACCATTACCGGTAATCATGGCTGCGGCACTGAATGACACATCATCCGCTTCGTTAAAAAAGAAACCCATGCCAATATCGGCGCCACCATAGCCAAATGTTGATGACTCAGTGAGATACAGTATTTCAGCGGTTTCATCTGCCAGACGCAGATCAAATCCGCGTGCCTGAACCTGAGTTGCCACTAACGCTGTGATGGTTACAGCAAGAATTCTTTTGAGCATGAATATTTCCTGGTTATTTACTAATTAAACGGGGAATTTCGTGTTAAGACCGGTTCATATTCTGAACCTTTAAATTGTGCTTGCATGATACACAATGCACAAAACAAAAAACAGCCGGTAAAAACCGGCTGTATTTATGTTAAAGCGGCAATGTATTGATCATACCGCCTGATAATAAATATTCTGCGGATGATTAGCCTGGGCAAAGAAAAACCAGCGCTCTGCCATTAAACCGATGTACTGGATAATGAAAGCCGCCGCCAAAACCTGTGAATTGGCTTCAGCCAGCGATGAAGACAACAGGATCACCGGCAGTGGGAAAACCAGCATCATGAACAGCCATTTAATGGATTTCAGGAACATGGCGGTTTTGCCATGGAAATATTCACGGGTGTTATAGGAGCCGCCCATTGCCCCCTGGGATTTCTGCACAATCTTGTTATGGCGAATGCCAATGGCGGTCTGTACCGATGACTTGTACTTGATGCGGGCATTGCGAATTAAGGATGCGGAACGGGTCAGGAAAGCCACCACCGTAAGGATAATCGCCCAGGCTCCATAGAACTTGGTGATTTCAGCTACACCGTAATAACTGCTGTATGCCGTGGCCAGGGTAAAACCGGATGCGCTACCGAGCAGAATGTAATTGATAACGGTGAGCGGGCTTGACCATTCCTGCAGGAACTTGATGCAGGCATAGATCATGGCAGTGCAGACAAACAGGGCAAAAGCCGCTACCACCCCGACTGCACCCACAAGCAAACTGTAGGTGAAATGATTAGATTCGGCCTGATACACGATGCCATCCAGACCACCCAGATGCATGACGGCATACACAAATGCAACACCCATCATGATCGGCAATGCAATGACTTCACGAGATAACCAGGATGTACGCCACTGGCTGGCTGCACGCCAGGCTCGTTCCGGGTGACCGAGATGGAAGAAGGATGACAACAGGCCACCCATCAGCAGCACTACAACTATAACTGCGCCCAGACCAAAAAAGCTGGTGCCTTCCATACTGGGCAGCAGGTTCAGTTCAGTATAGGTCTGCACTGAAAACAGGGCGAAAAACAACCCCTGCGCCGTACCGATCAGGGTTGTTAGAAAAATAACAGATAATGCGGGATGCATTTTTTTACTCCTGAAAAATTTATCAACCTAAGTTCTCCCTTTAATGGATAACCTGGCCATTTTACCCCCTCTCCCCTTGTGGGAGAGGGCCGGGGTGAGGGGTAGAATCGAAACAGTACTTAAACAGTTCCACACTCATCCTGACCTTCCCCATCAAGGGGGAAGGAATTTTGTGTTTACATAACCACGTCGTCCAGGGTCGGCTCAGCCACCGGCGCATGATGTTTCTTCTGTTCCTTGTTGAGTGGATTATCCACACGGACCAGTTCGTCTTCATGAATCTTCATGCGTACCTTGCGACGCGGCAGATAATGATTGGCCGGTTTGGTACCCCATTCGGGCATCAACTGGTAACCACCTTCTTCACGTATCAGTAATGACACTTCGGAATCCGGATCATGCACATCACCAAACAAACGGGCATTGGTTGGACATGACATGACGCAGGCCGGCTTACGCTCGGCAACCGGTAAGGATTCATCATAAATACGATCCACACACAGGGTGCATTTCTTCATCACCTTCTGGTGTTCATCGATTTCACGGGCACCGTAAGGGCAGGCCCAGGAACAGTATTTACAACCAATGCATTTGTCGTAATCCACCAGCACAATACCGTCTTCCTTGCGCTTGTAACTGGCGCCGGTGGGGCACACAGGCACGCAAGGCGGATCTTCGCAATGCAGACAGGATTTGGGGAAATGCACGGTTTCGGTTTTGGGAAACTCGCCCACTTCATAAGTCTGCACACGGTTGAAGAAAGTACCTGTCGGGTCCTTGTCGTAAGGATTGTCGTCGGACATGAAACCGGCGGGACCGGAGGTATTCCATTCCTTGCAACTGGTGACACAGGCACTACAGCCGACACATACATTTAAATCGATAACCAGAGCTAGCTGAGTCATTATTTAGCTCCTCCATTTTTGGTGAAGATGCCGGCAAAGAAACCTTGCCACTTGGGACGTTTCCCGGTTCCGGGCACGGCTTTCATGGATTCAAACTGCGGCAGGGTAAAGCTGGCATCGGCTTCCGCCTTGTACACCCGCACCCGTACGTCATACCAGCCTGCCTGACCGGTGACCGGGTCAGAATTGGAGAGATGATCACCAAATTCATTGGCTGGCAGCTCTTCCGCAATCAGGTGATTGAGCAGGAAGCCCTTTTCGGATTCATTGGCCTGATCCCCCAGATTCCACGCACCCTTGGCTTTACCAATGGCGTTCCAGGTCCATACCGTGCCGGGTTCGACCGCTTCGGAGAAACGCGCCATACAGCGCACCTTGCCGTGCATGGATTCCACATAAATCCAGTCACCGTCACCAAAACCGTGTTTCTCACCCAGGGATGGATGCACATGCAGGTAATTGTGGGCATGGATCTGGCGCAGCCAGGCATTTTGCGAATCCCAGGAGTGATACATGGCCATGGGGCGCTGGGTAATGGCATTCAGCGGATACTTGTGCTTGTCGCTCAGCTGGGATTCCAGTGGCTCCGAATAGAACGGCAGCGGGCTGAAATGCTCGATGATGCGTTTGCGCAAATGCTGTGGTGGTTGTTTACCGGGGCGCTTGCCTTCCGCCGCCAGACGGAATTTCTGCAACACTTCCGAATAAATATGAATATTGATCGGCTCGTTATACCGGGTCAGGCGATGATCCTGGGCCCAGGTCAGATAGCCCTGGTTCCAGTTACGCATGTACTGGTAGGACTTGGGCAAATGGTAGTGGTACACACAATTGTTCTTGGCGTACATTTCCCACTGGTTTGGATTGGGTTCACCCTTCATGAACTTCTCGCCGCCCTTGCCACGCCAGCCGGCGAGGAAGCCGATACCGGACCCCGGCTCGGTTTCGTAATTGGTAATGAATTCCGGATAGTCGCGGTACTTGCGCGAGCCATCCGGTTTAGTGAACGCAGGCAACTTCAGACGTGAACCCATTTCGATCAGCACTTCCTGGAAGGGTTTGCATTCGCCCTTGGGCGGCACCACGGGAATACGGACGGAATCCACCGG
>JBFHPZ010000019.1:0-14410 GCA_041592495.1 Gammaproteobacteria bacterium
GTCCACCAGCATCTGTACCAGCTGGCGCGGATTTTTTCCTGCCGGTTTCGCCAGGGTCATGGCGAGATTGGTGGCAAAGTCACCATGGCTGGGATCTTTGGTATGGGTAATCTGGATATTGGCTTCGAGATCGGCCGGCAGCTCGCCCCTGGAGATCAGGGTGGAGACAGCCTGGGTCAGCAGTGTCTTGAGTTCGTGTTTCAACGGCAACATCCGGTGGCTTTAAAAAGTGGGCGAATTTTACCCTTTGTAGATCGCTATCGCTATACGCAATTATTTTTATAGGGATTATTACGGGGTTTTCTGTCGTTCACTGGTTGTTGAGTGTATGTCGGAGTGGAGCACCGCTTGTGCTCTATGGAGCTTTGGGAAGCTGATGGTTTGTCCAAATGAATGATGTGTTGGCGTACTAATACAGATCGATGGGATCTACATCCAGCGACCAGCGAACCCGGCTGGCCAGTTTTAGTTCCGTGACCCTGGGTAGCCAGTAACGCAGCAGCAAATGCAATGACTTGCGCTCTCTGGATTGCAGAATGAGCTGGGCGCGATAACGGCCGGCGCGCCGTTCCATGGGGGCCGGCAAGGGGCCGAACATATCCACGGTTTGTTGGCTGTCCGGGTGAACCAGGCTGGCCGCTTCCTGCAAAAACTGCAGGCAGGTGTCCCGTTGTGGCGCCTCACAGCGTAGCAGTGCCATGTGGCTAAACGGCGGGAAGCCGGCCATTTCACGTTCTGCCAGTGCCGCCCTGGCAAAACCTTCATAGCCCTGGTGCAACAGGGACTGCAACAGGGGGTGATCCGGGTGATGGGTCTGAATCCACACTTCCCCCGGTTTTTGTCCACGGCCGGCGCGGCCCGCCACCTGCACAATCATCTGTGCCATGTTTTCCGTGCCTCGGAAATCATTGCTGAACAGGCCCTGGTCGATGTCCAGAATTCCCACCAGCGACACACTGGGAAAATCGTGGCCCTTGGCCAGCATCTGGGTGCCGATGAGGATACGGGCTTCACCACTTCGCGCCTGTTCCAGTTTCCGGTTCAGGCTGCCCTTGCGCCGCGTGGTGTCGCGGTCGATGCGGCTGATTTCGATGTCCGGAAAATGGGTTTGCAGAGCCAGTTCAATGCGCTCGGTGCCGGCGCCGGGAATATATAAACTGGGTTCATGGCACTGCGGGCAGACTTCAGGCGCCTTGCGTTCATGGCCGCAGTGATGGCATTGCAGGCGGCGATTGTGCTGGTGGAAGGTCATGTGGGCATCGCAGCGCGGGCAATCCGTGCTCCAGCCGCAGCCATGACACATGAGCAGGGGGGCATAGCCACGACGGTTGAGGAATAGCAACACCTGGCCGTCCTGCTGCAAATGCTGGCGAATATGCCCCAGCAGAATATCCGACAGGCCATCTTCCATCGGGCGTTTGCGCACATCCAGTAAATGCA
The DNA here is from genome assembly GCA_041592495.1 of Gammaproteobacteria bacterium. Classification (GTDB taxonomy): domain Bacteria; phylum Pseudomonadota; class Gammaproteobacteria; order SZUA-229; family SZUA-229; genus JBFHPZ01. Next base: position 1,441 of record JBFHPZ010000019.1, read on the forward strand.
CGCTGGGTAATCTGGATTCCAGGGCGCGATGGGTCAGGTGCAGGTGCTTAAACAAACTTTTATCGGCATTGTGCAGGCTTTCCAGTGATGGGGTGGCGGAACCCAGCAGCACCGGAATACTGGCATTGCGCGCCCGCACCAGCGCCAGGTCGCGGGCATGGTAGCGGAAGCCTTCCTGCTGTTTCAGCGAGGCATCGTGTTCCTCGTCAATAATGATCAGGCCCAGATTGGGCATGGGGGTAAACAAAGCCGATCGCGTGCCGATGACCACCCCGGCTTCACCTTGCTTCGCCATGGTCCAGGCACACAGGCGCTCCCGATCATTAAGGCCGGAATGCAGGGCCGCAATGGGGGTGGCTAAACGTTGCTGGAAGCGATGGGTGAGCTGGGGGGTCAGGCTGATTTCCGGCACCAGTACCAGCACCTGTTTGCCCTGTTGCAGCAGGCGCTCAACCAGTGTCAGATACACTTCGGTTTTGCCACTGCCAGTGATGCCCTGAAGCAGAAACGGCTGGAACTGACCGAGATGATCGCTAACCGAGGTCACCGCCTGTTGCTGTTCATTACTCAATGTGGGACCAGGGGAGGGGGCGTCGTCCGTGACCAGCAGGCAAGGCTGTTCATGTCGATTCACCAGTCCCTTCTCCAGCAGAGCCTGCATGGCAGGACGCCAGTGTTCAGACAACTCATTGAGCTGGCTGCTGGTTAACGGTTTGCCCTGTTGTAACAGCAGTTGCAGCAAACCGGCCTGCCGCGGCGCCCGTTTCACCAGGGCCATGCGTTCAGCTTCCGTCATGTCGCTCAGGCGCCACAGGGTTTCGCCGCTGATAGTCGGTTCCTGCCCCTGGCGCAGCAGCTTGGGCAGGGCGGTGGCCATGACCTCGCCTATAGGATGCTGGTAATAATCGGCGGCCCACAATAATAACTTCATCAGGTCCGGTGAAATGACCGGGTCCTGGTCCAGCAATCGACTTATCGGTTTCAGGCGTTTGGCGTCGAAATCACTGTGATCACTGAGTTCAAGCACCACCGCCACCAGCTTGTTGCGGCCAAAAGGCACCTCCACCCGACACCCCGGCTGAACATGGTTCCTGGCAATTTCAACTGGCAGGGTGTAATCAAACACGCGAAACAGAGGCACAGGGACGGCGACTTTCAGAATCAGTGGCTTCAAGCTGAAAAACCCGGTTGAACGCCCAAATGTGTACGAATATATGTGCAATCCGCTGCTTGGCGTGTGTCTGGCCAGCAGATGTGATGAGTAATGACGGGGAAAAGCTTGTTTATCATATCTTTGGTTCTTGTTACTCGCGGCCAGCAGGATTTTTAGGCTCGATACGGGGCTTTATTGTGCCAGTGAGGCGACATCTGTGTCTTTAGTGGATTACTAGAAAAAAACAGCCCGGACATGTTGACAACTCATTTTTCCACAGAAGCTGTGGATAACTTTGTGGATGAATGTCGAAAAAATGATTTAAGCCTGCAATATCACGCAGTCGATGACAAAATGGTTAAAAAATGAACAGTTTGTTACATCCTTATAAATCAATAACTTATAGTCGTGGTTTGCATAATATACTGTAAATAAAGCATTTTTTGCCATCCCGGTTATTTTATAAAATACTAATCTTAGCCATGTGTATAACTAAAAAAAAATTAATTCAAGTCTTGTCAATTCTGGTGCGATTTGTTAGCCGGGAGAATGGTTCAGTTAGCATATCCAGTTAATCAAATTTCTGTAAACGAGCGCTAACTTGTTGTAGATCAAGAAAAACTTGCAGTTACCCACAATTGCTGTGGATAAGTCTGTGGAAATCACATGGGAAAAACTCCCAAAGGCCCGTCAAAAGTAAGCGTATGACAGATTGATTAAAAAATAGACATAAATATTGTCTTTATAAATCAATGACTTAAGATTTGATGGGTGTGTTGCTCAAAATATGAACAGAACATTTGTTACAGGCACTTATATTGTGCATAACTGATTGATTCAGCTTGATCTGATTCGAATCGGTGCATTATCGATGCTGCTTGTGTTATTGCGCTGGCGATATTCTGCCAGGCCTGCCTCGCCCTTACGTTCGGCCCATTGCAACAGTCGATCTCGCTCGCCATCAAGGGTCATTAGCGGGACGCCATAACCACAGGATGTCTGGATGCGATCGATATGCAATCGAATAATCTGGCGGGCACCGGGGAGGTTGGGAAACAGCGGTTTCAGCATGGGCCATTCATGATGATCAGGAAAAAGAATTTCACCCTGGCCATACAGACGCAGGATACGCGGCGGGTCCTGGAAGGCGCAGAACATCACGGTCATGCGACCATTCTCCTGCACATGGGCCGCCGTTTCGTTACCGCTGCCGGTTAAATCCAGCCAGGCAATACTATGCTCATCCAGTATGCGCAGGCTGTCATAACCCCTGGGGGAGACATTGACATGGCCGTTCGCTGCGAGGGGTGCGGTGGCGACAAAAAACAGGGGCTGCTGTGCAATCCACTGTTGTAATTCGCTATCGAGTTTGTCGTGGAGTTTCATGGTTTGTCCTGGATATTAATGCCCATGGGCTTATGATCAATCACGATTTGTTTTATCCGCGCTGCAATTTGCATGGCCTTATGCATCCACTGGGTTGCGATTTCTTCAGGCAGTTGCTCACCGAGGGTCTGGCTAAACAATCCCAGCCACAACTCCAGGTCATTGGCCTTGATACCTAGCGGGAAATGTTTACCGATCATATCAATTTTCGGCGGATGATCGAGTTTGCCGCCCAGGCTCATCCACCAGAAATCGGTAATACGTTTTTCATGAAGAGTGAAATCATCAATGGAATCAAAAAAGTGACTTAGCTGCGGATGTATCAGCAGCTTTTTATAGAAGGCATGAACAAACTGCTGAACCTGCATGTAGTTGATCTTTTTGGTGAGTGGTTCGGCATCGGTTGTCATAAATTTCTTTCCTCGTGCTAATCAAGTTATGCTAACACGAGTTAACGGTGAGCAGCCCGCAAAAAGAATGGGGAATGACATGTCATTATGGCCACACATCAGCGAACATATTTTACAAACAACCGGCGAGCCTTTTGTAATTCAGAATCAGCAGGGTGTTGGCGGTGGATGTATTAATGAAACCAATCGCATCAGCGATGGCAGGCGTAGTTATTTCGTAAAAACCAATTCCATCTCCCACGGCGATATGTTTGCCGCGGAAGCGGAAGGCCTGGAAGAAATGGCCAACAGCAACACCCTAAAAGTACCGCGCCCGATTTGTCATGGTGATGATGGCCGTCAGTGTTATATCGTCATGGAATTCCTGGATTTGCGTGGCAGCCCTAACATGGAATTATTTGGTCAACAGTTTGCGGCCATGCATCGCATTACAAAGAATCAATTCGGCTGGCATCGCAACAACACCATTGGCGCAACACCGCAAATCAATAACTGGCAACAGGACTATGTAAACTTCTGGCGTGAACAGCGCCTGGGTTATCAACTGGAACTTGCTGCACGCAAAGGATGCGGAAAAGAATTATTGAAACTGGGCGACAAACTCATGGAAAAATTTCCCGCCCTGTTCAACAGTTATAAACCCCTGCCTTCCATGTTGCACGGCGATTTATGGGGCGGCAATGCATCGGCGTTAAGCGATGGCACACCGGTGATTTATGATCCGGCATTTTATTACGGTGATCGTGAAGCCGATCTGGCCATGACTCAATTATTCGGCAGTTTTGGTCAGCGGTTTTATTCGGCATACAATGAAGCCTGGCCACTGGATGAAGGTTATCAGGTGCGTAAGACATTTTATAACCTCTATCACATCATCAATCACTTCAACATGTTTGGCGGCGGTTATCTTGGGCAATCCATCAGTATGGCGGAGCAGGTGCTGGCACAAATTTAATGATACTGTTGCAATATCGGAACAGTTGCCAGTAATGATCTAAAATTACATGAGCAATCAATCAACTCCAAACATAGAAAAATAGGCAGACATGCGCACTATCCTGGTACTCAATCCTAAAGGCGGTTCGGGCAAAAGCACGATCTCAACAAATCTTGCCGGATTTTTTGCATGCTGGGGCGTGCGCGTTACATTAATGGATTTCGATAGCCAGGCATCTTCGATGGAGTGGCTTGCAGCAAGGCCCGAATCCTGTCCGGTAATCAAGGGTGTGGCTGTGCAGAATGACGAACCGCCAGTGCTGGATGAAACCGATTACCTGATTATCGATGTGCCTTCAGGCTATTACACAGAACAACTGCTGCCCTGGATTCAACGTGCAGAAAGAATCATTGTGCCTGTTCTGCCTTCTCCTCACGACATTCGCGCAACTAAACATTTCCTTGACTGGATGGCGACGGATGAACGTCTCGAGGATTGTGCGCCCGCTATCGGCATCATTGCCAATCGCGTGAAGGAAAATACCCGCAGTTTCAAACTCATCAAATCTTTCCTGCAAACCGTAAACCTACCCTGCATAGGTATACTGCGTGACACGCAGAATTATGTGCTGGCGGCACAATATGGTTTAAGTATATTTGAACTACCCAGCTACGAAGTTAAAAAAGACCTGTTGCAATGGCAGCGATTTGTGAAATGGCTGTGTATGGATAGATTTATTTATCCCGATGTACCCATCAAACCGGATCAAGCCGTGTATTCAGTCATCTATGGTGATCAAACATGCACAGCGCACGCCTGATCTTCACCCTTTTGTAGAATGTTTTGTTGATGTTGATGATGCATAGCGACATCGGTTTGACGAATTACGTAAAGAAATTACCCGACTTGAACAGCAGGGCGAAAGCAAGCCTTGATGAAATGGGAAGTATCTGATTAAGTTTGAACAAGTTTCACTTAATGAATGATTCGAGCGTGGCCAATCGTTCCCGTAAGTTTTCAATTTCATCGAGCAGTTCCAGTGCAAGTGCAGCACCTGCCAGATTAATGCCCAGGTCAAACTGTAAACGTTTAATCTTGCGAGCACGTTGCAAACTCATGCCGCTAAATCGCCACTTGTCCGGTGTTGATGCGTGAGGTTCAATCACACCTTCTTCTACCAGTGTGATAATCCACTCTGCATCCACGGCGCAGGCGCGACAAAGTTCTCCCAGACTCAGTTCAAATTCTTCTTCAGCAATGATGCCCTGGTATAAAGTTGTTTTGTGTGTCATCTAAACCCCCAGTCCTGCACGTGGGTTGAAAGCCAGTTTCTGCGCCATGTCCTTATATAATTGCCTGGCCTGTTCATTGTCCGCAGGTGGTAACGCAATTTGTAAAACCAGGTAAAGATCTCCTGCAGGATTGCCGGGAATGCCGCGCCCTTTAAGCCGCATCTTGCGCCCTGATTTTGAGTTGGGTGGAATTTTGACATCAAGGGTGCCGCCGGGTGTAGGTGTTTTCACCGAGCTACCCAATGCCGCTTCCCAGGGTGCAACAGGGAGATCGAGATAGACGTCCCGGCCTTCAACGTGATAGAAGGGGTGTGCCTGAAAATCAATTTCAAGATAAAGATCTCCCGGTTTGCCATGGCCATGTCCTTTGCCACCCTGGCCCGCGAGTCGAATATGTTGGCCTTTATGAATTCCTTTGGGGATTTGAACATTTAAAGTGCGTTCTTTTACCTGTGGCCTGCCGCTGGCATCCAGTTCGCTGTGTCGTAGTGTGATGGTGCGGGTGGCGCCGGTGTAGGCGTCTTCAAGATTAATGAAAACTTTGGTATGGGTGTCTTCACCGCGTGCATTAAATCCTGCGCCGTGACCTGCATGTCGATTAAATCCACTGCCAAACAGGGATTCAAAAAAATCACTGAACTGGGATGCATCGGCTTCGGTGAAGCCACCGCCGTGAAATTCAAATCCCTGATCCCATCCCGGTGGCGGATGGAAATCCTGACCGGCTTTATAATTCGCACCGAGCTGATCATAGGCTGTGCGTTTTTCCGGATCTTTTAAAACTTCATAGGCCTCACCCAGTTCCTTGAAGCGCGCTTCGGCATCGGCCTCTTTGCTTACATCCGGATGATACTTGCGTGCGAGTTTGCGATAGGCGCGCTTAATCTCATCCTGCGTGGCATCACGCTTGAGCCCCATAATTTCGTAATAGTCTCGGAATTCCATATTGAATTACCAGTAAGAATAAATGCCCTGAATTTATTAATTTAAATAATACCAGGCGGGACCAATTTCAAGAGTGCAACAGTTGCAGAATAGCACCATTAAAACCCTAAACATATTTTATTTTTAAGTCTGCTTTCTATAAAAAACTTTTATAAATTTTCCTGCAAAAATAACATTGAAATGATTTTTCCTTGTCCCTATTTTTTGCCATGCAAGCATGGATCATCAGTGATCATGTTTGCATATTCATTGTCATGAATACCGTATTGCTTCTATAGGAGGATATGATATGAACACGATTGATTTATCACCCCTTTATCGCAGCAGCATCGGCTTTGACCGTTTTGGTTCATTACTGGATGCAGCCTTGCGTGCGAATCAAGCCACTACCAGTTATCCACCTTATAATATCGAGGTCATAGACGACAATCGTTATGACATTACACTGGCGGTTGCCGGTTTCGATATGGATGACCTGGATATTCAGGTGGAGAAAGGCGTATTAACCGTTCGCGGTAAAAAGGAAGACAGCAAAGACAGGCAGTATCTCTACCATGGCATTGCAACCCGTGCGTTTGAGCAAAAATTCAATCTGGCGGATTATGTTGAAGTCACCGGTGCGAGAATGCACAACGGCCTGTTGATTATCAGCCTGGTCAAGGAAATACCGGAAGCGATGAAACCCAGACGGATTGAAATCGAATCCGATAATAAAGTCATTGAACACAAGGTTGAAAAAGATCGGGCGGCTTGATCCGTCGCAGGCGGTGATGCAGGAATGTTTGCATCATCGCCTGCAATTCCTGTCAACGATCCCACACGGGTGAATCCGAAATTCTGCCCGCCATGAATTCTACAAAAGCACGCACCTTGGGTGACAGATGTCGTCGTTGAGGATAGACCGCGTAAATCGATAACTCCGGCATGCGATAGTTGGCTAACACCGGTTGCAGGCGGCCGCTCTGAATATCCGGTCCGACAATGAATGTCGGGATGAGGACTATACCCGCATGGTTCAAAACCGCTTCACGTAATGCCAGGCTGTTATTCATATGCATGCAGCTATTCACCGGCACCGTCAGGTAACGACCATCGGTGGCAAGCATGCGCCATTCCCGTGGCGAATCACTGTAACCATAGGTTAATGCACGATGTCCCTGTAATTCTTCCGGTGTACGCGGTGTGCCATGTTGTTCCAGGTAGGCGGGGGAGGCGCAAAGTACATGCCGGCATGGGCCGAGGCGACGCGCAATCAAACTGGAGTCGGGTAACTCGGCAATGCGTATGGCCAGGTCATAGCCTTCTTCCACCAGATCGATCTGGCGATCTTCCAGGTTCATGTCGATGCTGACATCCGGGTTCGCCTGCTGAAAATCCATCAATGCCGGTGCAATGTGCAAAATACCGAATGACATGGGCGTGTTGAAACGCAGATTGCCTCGCGGTGTCTGTTGCAGCTGCGACACTTCCATTTCCGCCGCTTCGATTTCCTCCAGGCCGCGCTGACTTCGGCTGTATAAAATGCGCCCGGCTTCCGTCAGGCTGAGGCGTCGCGTGGTGCGATTCAGTAGTCGTGCACCCAGGCGATCTTCCAGTCGCGTCACGTATTTACTGATCACTGATTTTGACAGTTCCAGTCGTTCCGCGGCGGCGGTAAAGCTGCCGCTGTCCACTACCTGCACGAAGACGGCGATATCGGAAAGGTTCTCCATATCATGTCCTTATTAGTCAACATTCGTGAACAGTATTGTTCATAAATAGCCGATTATCAATCCTGACTTAATCATTAAGCTTGTTCTCAAGCCCGGAATGACCTGGGCCCTGGTAAAACACTTCCACCCCGGAACAGGAGATTAATGATGAAAAACACATTCACCCACAAGCTGAGTCTGCTGGCCCTGGCGGCCATGTTGTACAACCCGATGGCGATGGCCGCCGACGCGCAGGTTGGCAAAAGCCCCTGGGGGCCGAACGATGAAATCGGTCGCCTCAACCTGATGACAAGTTCATCCCGGCAGGCCGTTTTATCGCGGGTAAAGGGCGGTGCAGTCTATGACCTTTCCGTCGAGTACTTCATTGGTATGCCCAGCTGGCAGGCAGCGGGCGATCCCCATTACCGTATCTGGATGACCCATACCCCCCACGGCACCGTCATCGATGATCCGTTGCAACTGGGCAAGTCCATGAATGAACACGTGAGCTACACCGGCGCGGCGATTTCCCTCTACACCCACATGGGCACCCATATCGATGCGCTGAATCATTTTGGTCTCAATGGAGAAATCTGGAACGGCTTCAAGGCAAAGGAGCACCTCGGTGATCGTGGCTGGACCAGAGCCGGTGCCGAAAATATTCCGCCCATCATTGCCCGTGGCGTGTTGATCGATGTGGCCGCCGCCAAAGGTGTGGACATGTTGCCGGATGGTTACCGCATCAGCCGTGATGACCTGATCCAGACCCTGCGCAAACAAAAGATCAGTTTGCAGCACGGGGATGTGGCGCTGATTCGTACCGGTCGCATGCAGCAGTATGAAAATGCGGCCGCCTATATGACCAATCCCCCTGGCCTGGGTATGGCGGCCGCGCGTTATCTGGTGGAAGAAAGCGGTGCCATGATTGTCGGTGCCGACAATCTCAGCTTTGAATCCTTCCCCTCCGAAGTCGAAACCAATTACGTGCCGGTGCACAGTTATCTGCTGGCGGAGCAGGGCGCGCCCATCATGGAACTGGTGTATCTGGAAGACCTGTCACGGGATGGCATTTATGAATTCGCCTTTATTGGCGGTTCCTTAAAACTGCGCGGTTCCGATGCCGCACCGCTACGTCCCATTGCGATTCCCTTGAATCCGGCAACAAAGGAGTAAGGCCATGATTGATATCAAAGGCATGGCCCATGTCGGGGTCAGGGTGGCGGACTTTAATCGCTCGGTGAGTTTCTATCGTGAACTGGGATTCAAACTGATACGCGATGACCCGCATGAACGAGTCATGGTGCTTAAGCATTCCAGTGGTGTCGAACTCAACCTGCTGAACTCGGTTAATTTCAACAACGATGGTCGCAATGTGTTGATGGATGAAACAGTGCGCTACCCGGGTTTCACCCATCTCGCGTTGATTGTTGAAAATGTCTATCAGTCTGCACGTGCGATTAGATTACTGGGTATTCAAATCACCGAAGGTCCTGTGACTTTTGGTGATGGCAGTACCTCGGTATTTTTCCGCGACCCGGATCGCAATGTCATCGAACTGTCTCAGCCGCGAGGGGCAAATAAATCGCAAGCTGATTTCATGCATCGGTTACAGGAGGAGGCGCAATGAAAGCACTCATCTTGCTTATTGTCTCCGGCGTCCTTGCCGCGGGTGTCTTCATCGCCGGCAAACAGGCGAGTAGTGAACAGCTATCACCGCTCCTGATTTTGTTCTGGCAAATGAGCGGCGGTGCGCTGGTGGTATGGATCGTGTCATGGCCATCCCGAAAATTTCCAACCTGGGATGCGACCCATGTGCGTTACTACCTCATCGGCGGTTTGCTCGGCATCAGTCTTCCCTATGTGCTGGCTTTTATTGTGTTGCAAAAGTTACAGGTCGGCACAGTGGGTTTAATGACAGCGCTTTCACCTGTCGTGACTTACGCACTGGCGAGATTGTTGCGCCTGGAGTCAGGTCATCCACTACGTCTGCTGGGACTCATTATCGGCCTTGGCGGTGTCGTCCTGCTAGTGACGCCGCAGGATGCAACCGATCTGTCGGGTAACTGGGAGTTCATGTTACTCGCCCTGGGAATTCCGCTGTCGCTCGCCGCCAGCAATATCTATCGCAGTCGATTCTGGCCGGCCGGAAGCGAAGCCATACCCTTAGTGATTGGCATGCTGAGTGTGCAAGGTGCGGGCTTGTTCATCGTTAATCTTGTACTCGGCAACTTTCATGTTGTCATGCCAGAGAACGATACCGGCTTATTACTCACTGTACTGGCATTCATGGCAGGTGCTTCCTATCTCAGCTCCTTCAATCTCCTGAAAGTTGGCGGGCCTGTGTATCTCAGTCAGATGGGATACGTGATTACGGCTGTGACGCTGCTCGCCGGAATCGCATTGTGGGGTGAGCAATATGACAGCAAAGACCTGCTAAGCATGGGACTCATTTTATCGGGTGTGCTGTTAACAACATTAACCCACCGTGTGCAGCAGTCAAAACAACCAGCGCCGGTCGTAACCGGGCGCTAAGTAAACACTGTTTAATGAATTTGTGAGGATATCAATATGAAACTGATTGAAGCTTTGAACTGGCGTTATGCCGTAAGACAATTTTCATCTCAACGTATCGAAGAAGAAAAGATTCAACAACTGTTAACCGCAACGCGATTGAGTGCCACTTCCTACGGATTGCAACCCTACCGTCTGATTGTGGTGAATGATATGGATGTGCGCAGGGAATTGCTCAAGTATGCAATGGGTCAGGACAAGGTAGTGAATTGTTCCCATCTGGTAGTGTTTGCAGCACAGAAAAATATTGGTGATGGCATGGTGGATCGCTATATCCGTTCTGTTGCAGAAACACGAGGCATGACGATTGATGAATTGAATGGACTTGCCGATCACATGAAGGATGTGTTCGCCAACATGAATGCAACACAGGGACGTGAATGGGCTCATCAGCAAGCATACATTGCTTTGGGTACTTTATTGACGGCGGCCGCTATTTTAAAAATCGATAGTTGTCCCATGGGTGGAATCGAAGCCGAGGGTTTCGATCGCGTACTAGGGCTACATGAGCTGGATCTTGAAACCGCTGTGATATGTGCACTGGGTGTGCGTCATCCGAATGACAGTAATGCCAGTTTGCCAAAAGTACGATATGACCATGCCGAAATGGTCATTGCTGTTTAAATGTACTATGGTAACGATGTTTTAAATAACACTGTTTCAGGTGTCGTAGTATGTATGCAGGCGTATCAACAGTGATATTGCCTGCATACCTGTTCTTATAAAAAGGAAAATAAATGGAAAAATATTTTTTAGAGCCAAGCCAGGCATCTGGTGCTGCACTTTTCAGGCGTAATATTTCCGGCGAGATAATCATGCTCAACATGCTGCGCTTTAAAGAAACAGCCGATTATTCTGCAAATCCGGAGTTGGCGCCGGCTAAACCAGTTTCAGGGCGAGAAGCATTCCAGAAATATATTGAACACACCATGCCATTTCTGGAGGGCAGTGGCGGGGAATTGTTACTGCTGGGTAACGGCGGACAATTTTTTATCGGGCCCGAAGACGAGCAATGGGATGTGGTGATGCTGGTAAAACAAAGTTCGTTGGCCAGTTTTATGGCGTTTGCTTCTAATACGGAATATCTGGCCGGCCTTGGCCATAGAACAGCGGCTGTTGTCGATTCCAGGTTGTTGCCAATCGTTGAATGCAAGAACCACAGCATAATAAATACTTAACAGGATTCTCCAGTGACGCACCGTGATATTGAACCCGCTTTATCAGTGTATGCAAGAACCGCAGGGTTTCTTTATCTGGTCATTATTGTGTTCGGTATCTATAGCGAAGTGTTTATTCGCTCCAGCCTGATTGTCACTGGAGATGCGGCTGCCACTGCTTCCAATATACTGGCATCTGAAGGCCTGTTTCGTTTCGGTTTTGTCACCGATGCAATCATGTTGTTATCTGACGTTGCCATAGCCGTGCTGTTTTATGTGTTACTAAAACCAGTCAGTAACACACTGGCCTTAGTCGCCGCAGCCTTCCGGTTAACTCAGGCTGCTATATTGGGTTTCAATTTGCTGAATTATTATGCAGCGCTATTGCTGCTCAATAGTGCTGCATACGCACTTGCGTTTAATTCTGATCAACTGCATACCATGGCAATGTTGTTTCTGGATTTGCATAGCCACGGTTATGATCTTGGCCTGATTTTTTTCGGGCTTTCCAATCTCATATTAGGCAGCCTGGTGATTAAATCGGGTTATTTCCCCGCGGTGTTAGGCTATGGATTAATAGCTGCTGCGGTTGTTTATCTGGCCGGCAGTTTTACCCGTTTTATTTTTCCAGATTACATAAGCTTCATTGAGCCGGTTTATATTGTGCCGCTAATAGCAGAGCTTGCGTTTTGTTTGTGGCTACTGGTGAAAGGTGTTCGAGTTTAATTCTGGTTTGTTGTTTGGGCTGGAGGTTGTGCTTATCAGCGTATCACCAGTGAAAACATTGATAAGCAATTTTCTTTTATTTCCCCGTGCCTTTATGCTTTTTGTGTTTGCCGGTTAATGATTGGTGACTGGGTGTCGCCATGGGTAAGTTTTTTTCCAGTCCTTCCAGAATGGGGCAATCCGGTCGATCATCTCCGTGACAATGTTTCGCCAGTTTTTCCAGTGTGCGTTTCATATCCTGCATTTCGTGGATACGTTCGTCGAGTTCACGAATGTGTTCTTCCGCCAGTTCTTTTACTTTACGGCTGGGGCGATGGCTGTCCTGCCACAGCGCCAGTAATTTTTCGATGGCGTTAATGGAAAAGCCGAGGTTTCTCGCCTGCTTGATGAAGCGCAGGGTGTGTATGTCCCGGGGTGCATACAGGCGATAACCGGCAAGGGTGCGTTTCGCTTTGGGTATCAGGCCGATCTCTTCATAGTGCCTTACCATTTTTGCCGAAACGCCCGAGGCTTTTGCGGCCTCGCCGATATTCATGGCATTGTCATTCATGTGTCGTCTCCTTGCAGTCGGTGAGCGCTTATTTGTTCAGCGCAATCGGAGCAGAGGTTTTAGTCTTATCAGTTTTATCCAGTGTATCCTGAGCTTCATGGTTCGCTTCTGCTGTTGCACTTGCGGGCCGCCAGCGTTTGAGTAGCAATGCA
>JBFHPZ010000020.1:0-14399 GCA_041592495.1 Gammaproteobacteria bacterium
GGGCGCAGGATCACAGCCTGCGTTCGAGCTTTCTGTTTGCCAGTGGCTTCAAACTGGTGATGGGGCGGAATCATCCCCTGGCGGGGAAACCGGTTTCCATGAAGCATTTTCTGGCGGCACGCCACCTGCTGGTGTCGCGCACCGGTGAAGCCCAGGATCATGTGGACAGGGTATTACAGCGAGACGGTTTAAAACGACGAGTGGCGGTGACGGTGAATCATTATTCCGTCGTGCCCAGCCTGTTAATCAGCAGTGAGCTGATGGCGGTTGTTCCTCAACGGGTGGCGGATAACATGTCGCATCACTCGGAGCTGTGGATTACGGATTCACCTGTCTCCCTCGATCCCACTCCTTTATATCTGATCTGGCATGCCCGTATGGATCGAGATCCGGGTTTGACCTGGTTACGCAAGCTGGTGGAACACACGGTGAAGACCCGGCCTGCGTAAACAGCTTTTAGTTTTATCGCAGTGATCACCAGGGCGGGCATATTGAACACGAGGTGTGATGAAGGGCGGGAAGGCTTCTTCCGCTTCCTGATATAGCCGATCAAACTGCGCATCATCCCCATCAATGCAGTGCGTTGATCGCTAAAGAACAAAACCGGATTGGCTCAGGAGATGATCAAAGCCGTTGTTGCTAAAGGGCAGATATTCGGCCTGCCCGTCGCGCCAGATAATAGATGTGTTTTTACTGCTCGCCACGACCAGCATTGGCCGCCCATGATATCAAGGAGCTGGCTTTTTTTCGTGATTGTAGCGATTGAATGACATGTCTTTATAAGCACCTGCAACGACATACTCGCCCAACCGCAGGACTTCGTCGGTATTTGAACTTGCCCTGTTGTATCTTGCGACTGGCTTGCTATCCAGATCGAAAAATATCATCGAAGGTACAGCACGCACTTTATGTTTTTGGAGAGCAAATTCCTTTTCCTTCATCTTTTCGCCGCCGAAATCGGTAATCTCGACAGCACCCTCGGCGTCTACTGAAAACACCAGAAAATGTTGCTTGTAGTAGTCGTGCACTTCCGGTTGATTAAACACCTTGTCCTTCATTAGATAACAGTACGGGCATCCGTTCATTTCAAAGAACAACACAATGCCTTTCTTGCCCATGTCGCGCGCAGCCTGTAGTTCCTCTTTAAAGTCACCCAATGTCAGGTCGAAAAATTTCGGTAAAGAATCACGCGGTGTCTGAGCCCCTGCGGTGTTTGCAACACCCAGTGTTAAAGCGAGAATTATCCAGCGCCAACTCATGATCAGCTTACTCGAAGTCTTGTAATTTTTCATCGCAGCTATGCCTAATCTATAACGTTAAAAAAAGCCCGGCGAAGCCGGGCAATGGAGGAGTCTTCAATGTAACACTTGCTACTTAACTCCCGTTTCCACGCTATCGGATACACCTTTGTTATCGGCCCATGTCAAACGCACGAGATCACCCTTACTGGCTCCTGTGAACTGAAATGTGACAAAGGGATTCGCCGATACGGCCCCACTCCAGTTGCTTGATGCAATCTGTTCACCATTGTGTTCGCACAAAATTTCCTGGATGAAATGCTCAGGAATAACCTTGCCTGTTTTCGTATCTTTTCGCATGCCGGTTTCCATAGGATGACTGATGATTGCTTTCACCGTACATACATCTCCTGACAAGGTCGCACGCATTTTTATCGTATTAGCCATGATTCGATTCCTCTTATACCTAACTAGCCGCCGCAGCCGCCGATTGTCACTTTAACTTCAGTCTGTGTGCTGAACAGTTTTCCATTCGCCTTTACAACTGCAACAACATTGGCCGTTTTAGCCATTTTGATGCGTATGCCGGCATAACCAAGTGTCCGCGGCTCCAGCTTGAACGTCGCGACAAGTGGTGTCACATTCTTATCTGCCAGAATCGCGATAGACTCAACATTTTCCAGATCGGTAGACACTGTTACCGGAACAACCGCTCCGTTCTCCGCGATATCAGGCAGCTTGAGCTTTATCTTGTCAGATGACTCGGTATTGTCATGACCATACAAGCCAATCAGCGCATCTTTGACTGTCTTCGCCTTGAATGCATCTTCGGGGCGAGCCGCGTGCACCTCGCTCGAGTGGAGCACGCCGGTGCCCGCGACCGCCATCGTGGCACCAATCACCGCCATATTTTTCATCAGTATTCTGCGTTTCAAGTTTGTCACTTTATCTACTCCTTACGGTCGTTAGCTTTGAGAGAATAAAGAAACGCCATCACGTCCCTTATCTCCGCATCTGTCAGCACACCATTGGTGCCATACAGCGGCATGTGGGCATCGGGGTTATAGAGCCGGGTATCGTAAATCCTCTGGTAGGTGTAGCTATACGGTAACCCGCGATCACCAAAATCCCTGAGGCTTGGGCCAATGCTTCCGGGCTGGTCTCCACCGTTGATTTCATGACAGGCGAGACAGTTACCCAGTGGCGTGGAAAATGCGATGGTTTTACCGCGCTCAGGATCACCCAGATTGCCCTCCCATTTCATTACCGAAACAGGTGATGGCTGCAGTTTCCCGCATGGCTCTGTGTAACTGTGGCAGGGATATTTTGTAAGATCGCGCACAGGAGCATCGGTAGCGTGTGCCGATCCTTGAAAGAGGAATACCGTGCCCAGAATTAATATATAAATCGATGATTTAATTTCACAATATTTTTCGTGGTTCATTGAATTTCCCGTGATTGTCCTGCTGGACTTAAAATAGTTTTGCAGAAAAAGGAGCAGACGCACGAATATAAAACGTATCGTCCGGGTAGATGGTACCGGTGAAATTACTGTCCTCGTCGTCGACGAAATCTTGTTGCGCCTGAATCCGGATACCGTTTTTCATGTCATAGGTCAGCATGACGCTTTCGACCGACCGAGAGTCAGCACTCACATCTGTGTTGCGATCAAACTCGGAATGGCGATAAGCCAACTGCCATCTCGGCGCCACTCTGTATCCAATCGCCGCAAAATAACCGTCGGCTTTTACGTCAGCAACACCTGCAGCCTGTTCATCCGTTCCCTGCATGTATTCTCCCCAGATCCACCACTTGTCGGTGCGGAAATCGTTATACATTAACGTTAACGCATGACGGGTACGATCCCGAGCTTCGTTCCATGCAGCTACGTCCCAGGAACGCCCAATTCTGGTTCCGTACATGGCTGTTACATTGCCTTGATGGTATTCAATGCTTCCATTGAAATCCTTTTGAGACACCCGATTGTCAGTGAGTGCCGTACCGTTGGTGTTGTAGATGCCAGCCGTATAGGTCAACGAAGCACCGTTCGAAAGTTCCAGCTGATCAAACACCATCACACCAGGCTTCCATATATTCGTGAAGAAATTATCCGGCATGTCGAATTCCGTGTAACAGCCGATGGAACCGCAACCGTACAGGTTGTATTCGATATCCGCATAGCTGATCCATGGAACTGCCGAACTGGGTGCATAGAACGAATATCCCATGGGGATGGCCATAATACCGGCAGCAACATTTGCATCACCGATCGCATCCTTGAAAGTCAGATGGGAAAGGAATGCCTTGGCGCCACCACCCGTACTGTTGGTTATGGCATTGGGTGCGAGTTCGATGGCGAGAAAATAATCGACTTTCTCACTGTAGTTACCAAAGAATCCGAAACGCAACCTGTCGAAACTGAAATCATTATTCAGGTCGTACACGGCGTTTGTATCGCTGTTTCGAAAAGTCGGCTCAATCAGTGCGTGCATATTGATTGTCAGCTTGTCCGAGTCCGGGAGGGTCATATACATCATTTGGTACGATTTGTATGACGAATCAGCTGCAGCACCAGCAGACAAAACCATGCCTGCAATCACCGCGGAAGACGCGGCTATTACCTTACCTATAAACATTAACTATTCTCCGAATGATTTGAAAAAGGGCTTAATTCAAGGTGTTTCAATCAAGCGATTCCCCGTAGTAGCTCGACAAGGCATTCACCTCGTAGCCATTGGAAAGCGCACGAAGAAATACCTCCATATCCGTATACTCCGGACTGCCTTCCTCTTGCGTTTTCATGCGCGCCGCGGCAGCACATGCCTGAATCTGGTGCTGAAGAGTGACAAGGTAATGTCGTTCAGGGTAGGCAGGAAATTCGAAGATTGGATAGGATGCTGCGTCGCCATAGGGCGTCGATGGCCGCATGCCACGCAACATCTTCAGCGCAGAAGGTGGCGTATGACATGATGCACATGCAAAGCCGAATTGCCCGACTCGCTTAAAGAACAAATCTCTTCCACGTTCAAATGACGCTTTTTCTGGCCCCTTACTGACATCGACCTGCATTGGAACACCATGACTAAAGGAGGTGACATAGGCCACTAACAGACTGTTTTCTCCTGAAGCTTCTGGAATCTCAGTGCCGACATATTTCTCACCGCAATGCTTAATACGTGTAGTGAGCGAGACCATATGCTTGAGTTTGCTATCGTATTTCGGATACCGTGCGGCAACTCCTTCAAACTTTTTAGCATCGTCTCCATGACAGGATGCACAACTCTTACCTTTTGAACCGGTTTTGGCATAAAGCACCTTTGCCTCTTCAAAGAGAAGGTCACCGTTGAACTCATCACGCTTGAGCCAGCGGATGTTCTTGTAGTTCATGTGCTCGTCGCCAAGTCCGTCCGACATAGACTTTAAAATAGCCGCCCTGTCCTTCCAGTAGGGATATGTGTTGGTGAAGTTGCGGTCGTTTTCGACGCCCGGAAGCGCCTTTTCCCGACCGGGATAGTATTTACCGACGCTTTCGCCAGTGGCATCACCGAGCACGCCCCCCGCGTGCATGCCGAGCGCCGTGACCAAAAGCAATTTGATAGCAGATCTCATTTATTCCTCCTCGCTAAAAAACTCTCCATTCAGAGAGTGACTAGGATTTAGCAACTCATGTGCCAATTTTCAGATCACGCCTAACTATATGTTTTTTATAGATAATTCTTGTTACGCTGATTTGGCCGAACGAGTGAGGGCTGGAGTTTTTCCTGACCTGTCGCATGGCACTCTGGAATTCCTCCAATCACCGAGACTGCTAGCTGGCCCGTGTGAAAAGATCATCACTGCTGACGCCCGCCATTAGGTTTTTCTCCATTCACTCAAGACAGTACGACTGGATCACGCAGTGTTTGCCAATACCCCGGGTACGTGTATGCTAATAAGAACGAGATACCCTGCGGTTCTGCCGCAAAGGTCATCCTGACTGATTACTGACCCCCAGGAGCATGACGTCCATCCCAACAACGATGGCACGCAGTACGAGACCATCCATGACCGCCATTTACCACGACCAGCCACGCACGGCTCCCTTCGGAACCATAACAAGTCAGCAGGATGCAGCACCCTCAGGAGACCCTGAACCACAGGTGAGGCGTACGTGCCCGATTCTTCAATCGTTCACCGCTCGCGTCACCGTTAGCGCGGCTATCATGATCGCCTTTTCGGCAGCATTGATAATGTTCAGTCTCGACTATTTTCTGAGCCGTGATTTCGAGGCCATTCAAACCGCTCAGATTCGGGATCAGGTTCAGCGCGTCGATGCATACGTCAAGAGACAGATCGACGACTTGTCTGCATTCGCTCACGCCGCTGTCCGAAACAACGCCCTTCGGAAAAACGTTCTTGCTCACCAGCACGGCCAACCATCGAAACGCTGGCTGCAAGCGTTCGTGACCAGCTCAACATCCCTTTACAAGCTTAACTCTGTGACCATATGGAATACCGATGGCGGACTGGTGGTCGCGACCGAGAACATCATCGGTAACATGGCGCTGCACCTTGGCAATTACCCCATCGATACACCACGATATCCGCAATCCGGACTGGTGGAACTGAGTGGTCGACTCTGGGCGGTATCTACTGCTCCGATCATTGAGAATCGTGAAATAGTGGCTGTCGTCCAGTTTTCCCGACTGCTCAATGACCGGATCATGCAGGACCATCTGCTGGATGTAGGCATCAATGTCACCACTCCACAGAACCGCGACACGAACACCACACTCGCCGGCACCCTGGATATCACGACGGTGGACGGACGCCCTCTGGTAATCTCTATTGGAAAATATAATGCTACGGAACTAAAGGGACTGACATCGAAGGTCTACGTGGCTAGCGTCATTGCCATCGTCTGCTTTGTGCTTGTCCTGATTTTTCTGCTGTTGATAAGACGGGAAAGCCGCCCGTTTCGCGTACTCCAGGAATCGTTCGCCGCCGTTGGTCATGGCGATTTCGACCAGAAGATTGCCATTCGGGGATGCAGCGAGGCCGTTGTGCTCTGCGACAGCTTTAACCGCATGGTCTCCGACCTGTCCAGGCTGAGGGATTCCGAAGCGGCGGTTCAGCAGGAGATCCGGCTTGCTTCCATCGGCCGCCTGGCGGCACGTGTTGCACACGACATCAACAACCCGTTAAGCGTAATTCGTGCGATTTCGGATCTTTCCCGTCGACAGATGCGGGACAAAAACCAGGTGATCGCGACGGACATGAACCGAATCTACGAACAATCGAATCGCTGCCTGAAGATCGCCGAAAACCTGGTCTCTTTCTCCAGACCAAGAAACGTCATCCTGGAGCCGCTGGAGCTGTATGAGCTGTGTATGCAGTTTCTACAGGAACGCAAACGCCAGTGTCCACAATTCCAGTATGAGCTGATCAAGTCAGGTACTAACTGCACCATCAACGGCAATCGACATTATCTTTGGCAAATACTAGACAACCTAACCGACAACGCCGTTGAGGCGAATGATGGGAACCTTGTGCATTTTCGCTGTCATACAGACGGGAATCGGGCCGTCCTCGAGATCACCGATAATGGTCCTGGCTTCGCTACAGATTCGGAACGTGACATTTTTGAAATGTTTTATACGACGAAACCATACGGCACCGGCCTCGGCCTGCCGAACGCCCTCGCTATCGCCCGTGCTTTCGGTGGCACGATCAGCATCACGAACCCTGCACTCGGACAGATATCGGTGTTTTTGAATCTCGCGGAAACTGAGGCCACACCATCAGCCGAAAAAGTAACGCTGATATCCCCGTATAGCATTGCAACTGAAACACTGACGGAATTGTAAAATGATCCCTAACACTTTACGTCAACCATTGTTATCCGACACCGGGCTGTTCAGGGTTAGCGTGGTAGAAGACGAAGCTGCCGTGTCAGATATCCTGGTTCGCATATTGCGTGAGCTGGGCGTCGAACATGTTTCTCAACATCATTCCTTAAAGGGATTTCTCGATCACCTTGACGAAGATATGCCAGAGCTCGTATTCACGGACCTGGCCATGCCTGGCAGCGATGGCTTCGAACTGATCCGACAGATGCAATCCTTGCGCCCGCAGGTTCCGGTGATTGTCGTCAGCGCCCACGCATCCCTGGATAACGCCGTCAAAGCGGTCAAACTCGGTGCTTTTGACTTTGTTGCAAAACCGTTCGATGTCGATGCGATCAACGCAGCTTTGCAGAAAGCGATGAGCCAACGCTATGTCCGACAACGTCTTGAGGAAATGCCGGTACACACACCTCAGGACAGATATTTGAATGCTATCCTGGGCAGCGGCAAGGCAATGACCTCGCTGCGTGAGATGATATCCATCGCTCGCGATGTCGACGCCAACGTACTTATTGAGGGTGAAACCGGAACAGGCAAGGAGCTTGTGGCTCGAGCCTTGCACGGTGGTGTCGGCCCTTTTGTTGCTCTGAACGTTGCCACCATTGCCGATGACCTGGCCGAGTCAGAACTTTTCGGGCATAAGCAAGGTGCGTTCACAGGGGCGATCGCCAACAGGAAAGGCATTCTCGAATCTGCAAATGACGGCATCCTGTTTCTGGACGAAATCAATTCCATGACGCATAAGATCCAGGTTCAGCTACTGCGCGCCATTCAGGAAAGAAAAGTCCGCCCCATAGGCTCGAACCAGGAACTTGATGTCAGCTTTCGCCTGATATGCGCTACGAATGAACCTCTTGAAGATGCTGTGGCATCCGGCCGTTTTCGCCTTGATCTGTATCACCGTATAAACCTGATTCATATCCGCATTCCACCCCTGCGCGAACGCCGTGACGATATCGCGGAACTTGCACACGAATTTTTCAACCGTTATTGCCAGCTTCATCACCGACCCATCTCGGGCATAGATGATTCCGTGATTACAGCTTTGCAACAATACGACTGGCCCGGCAATATCCGGGAACTTGAGAATGTTATAGAGCGAGCCGTTATTTTCTCGTCTCCGGATGAGTCTCTCGACGTCGAGGTATTGAGCCGGGTTTTTCGATGCAAGGATTCAGATCCTGCAATGGCGGATGGCTTTGTAGCCCCTTTAACACTATCCATGAAAGAGCTGGAAGTGCGCTACGTCAGAGCGGTACTTGAGGAAGTTAACGGCAATAAATCGGAAGCTGCGCGCATCCTGAAGATCGACTACAAGACCCTGGAAAAACGCCTCAGATATGAGGAAAGCTGAGGTTTACTTATTAATAACCAGTAAATTAGAAAGCATGATTACTCAACCGCAAACCGGGTTTCTTCGCTATCCGAACTGGCGCTTGAAACGCCACAAGCCAATGGCAAAACTCACGCCTGTCCTCAAACTGATAACTCAGCACAATGCGCTGTGCTTATTGCGCTTTATCTTCCAACATTAAAAGTAATTGTTGTTTTTTAGTTATTCCCGTCATCAACTTCCGTTGTTTCTTCTGCCTTACCAAGCTTGATCGCCTTCTGAAAAAATTCTTTATTGAAGTACACCGTTTCTTTGGTGGTGATATTAAGCGCTTTCCATCGCCCACCCTCGTCAGCAATAATTTTAATATCCATGCCGGAAATCACGAACATTTTGCCGATTAAATTCTCAATATTCATAGTTTTTTAAATTCTCGCAGAACATATAGGCTTCGTGCATTAATCCGCATTTAAATATTCATATCAGACAAAACCAACTCGATAGTACGCACCACTTCTTCGCATTTTTTCAGATCAAGTGCATCTGCATGTGGCGAGGACAATCTGCCTGAGTCGTTATCAAAATATTTTCCGGAGGCATTTTCAAATTCATCTGCCAGTGCTAACCGCACAAGAATGTCTGCTCCGATACGAACCTCTTTTCCGGCTATACCAAAACCTTCTTTTACCATTTTTGTACCTAGCAACGAACCGGGATTAACGGCAATAACAACAGGGCCTTTATCCTTAAGTGAGTGCGCCAGATTGTATGACCACATGGTGATTGCCAGTTTGCTTTGCGCATAGGCTTTGTAGTCATCAGATAAATTTACTTTACCCGTTAATGCTTCAAGATTAACTGACGACTGTGCGGCGGATGACAGGTTGATCACTCGCCCCGATGGTTTCATCAGTGGCAACAGCTTTTGTGTTAATAGATAAGGCGCAAGGGTATTTACGGCAAAGCGTACATCCAGCCCGTCCTGCGTGATTGTGCTGGGTGATTTGAAAATACCCGCATTGTTGATTAACACATCCAGCTGCTTATGTTTTTCTGTTACCTGTTTTGCAAGCGATGCAACATCCGCCATGCGCGACAAATCTGCCACATAACTTTCTATGTTGCCTGCCCCCGTTAATGCGCAGAGTTTTTGTTTCACCGCAGCCAGCTTTTCTGCATTGCGTCCGTGCAGCAAAACATGATGACCCTGAGCAACCAATATCCTTGCTGTTTCCAGGCCGATGCCATCGGTTGAACCTGTGATTAAAATGGTCTTGTGCATGATTTTATCCCTCTTATCCGGTAAATTCCGGCAGCAACTCGTTTGCCAGATGTTGCAATGTTGTTTCAATATCAGCCTGGTTAAAGCGCAAATTTAATGCCACATGATTTACGCCAATTGCCTGTATCGATTTCAGATAGGTTCGAAGATGATTTATGCCTGAACGAAAACCTAAATGTATCGCTTGCGCGGGCGCATCGTGATTTTCAACAAGATCAATATACAGTGACTGCACAGCCGGTTTGTCCGGCTCACCCGCTGCTTTCACACGTGCACGCCAGCCGCTAATAATTTTTTCCTGCACATCGATACTGCGCGGATAGGTTATCCAGCCATCGCCATTGCGTGCGATCCACTCCGGATCTTGCTGGCTTCCTCCTGTGATTAACATTGGAATTTTTCCAGCAGTGGGTTTGGGTAGCATGTCCATGCCGCCATAAGGAGAACCATAGTGATTTTCAAATGCCGGTGCGTTTTCACTCATGCGTTTTATATAGTCAAAACTTTCCTGAAACCGATCACCACGATCATCGAATGATAAATTCATGGCAGGATATTCTTCTGGCCGATCACCCGAGGCGACACCCAGAATAAGTCGTCCACCGGATAATACATCGACGCTGGCTGCGGCCTTGGCCACATGAGCAGGATGACGTAATGGCAGGACAACACTGGCAACCCCCAGTGCAATGCGTTCAGTCTTTGCCGCTAAAAAACCAAGATAAGTGAAAGGATCAAACAGCTGACCCGCATCGCCAAATGATGGAACATTAAACGGCACATCACGTAACCAGATCGCTGAAAATCCAAGTGCTTCTGCCAGTTGCACACGCTCTACATGATGCGCCATGGTGGGCACTGGATTCATCGAATGGTTTTCCAGTGGCGCCACCAGGCCCAGACTTAATTTGTCTGGACGAAAGGTGCTGTTAAACCCCTGGTTAATGCGCATAAAACTTTTTTCTTTTATCTGTTTATTCGGGTTTGCAGTGTCGTTGTGGTTATACGAATCGAGCATGGTTATTTCCCGGATTGTGTCGGAATGATGTCGAACTTACCTGCCGAGCGAACATAAATGATGCTTTCCTCTGCTGAAGCAGTAGAGACCTGATGCACCGACTCACCCTGCGAGCTGAAATGACTACCCGGTTCCAGGGTTTTCATTTCTGTTTCACTCACCCGGTATTGTGCTTGACCCTGGATGACGACCGCGTGGAATGTTGAACCCTGGCTGTTTATGTTTGCTGTAAATCCGGCCGGTAATTTGACGAGCGTTCCGTTCAACTGATCGCCCTGCGGCTTGCCCCAAAGAAAAGCGAGTTTCACTTTATTGGCAGCTACCGGAATTCCGGGTTGATTAATCCAGGTAATGTTTGAAGCGTCGAGCCAGACCATGTTCGATTCATCGATGTTAACCGGTCTTTCTCCACTATCAAACGCCTCTTCTTTTGGAAGGACGAGAT
The DNA here is from genome assembly GCA_041592495.1 of Gammaproteobacteria bacterium. Classification (GTDB taxonomy): domain Bacteria; phylum Pseudomonadota; class Gammaproteobacteria; order SZUA-229; family SZUA-229; genus JBFHPZ01. Next base: position 11,202 of record JBFHPZ010000020.1, read on the forward strand.
AGGGTCCTTGCTCAATCTCTATGTAAGCAAGATTGTGACTACCCTTGGCAGCGGTAATGTGTGCTTCGCCTTTTGGCTGGGTCCAGAACGAACCTGCGGGCAACCACATATCAGCGGCTTCTGGATCATCGTTGTGAATGAGGCCGCTAATGACCACGCCGCGATAAGAGACATTGTGAATATGCGGTGGCGACGAAAAGCCATCCACAAATTTCACGAGAAAGCCTGACGGCCCGGCGCCAGAACGATCACCCCAAAGCGTAGCCGCCTTCGGGCCTTTGTCGCCGCGGGCGGGGTTGAGTGGCCCCCAGTTAACGTCGGATGCGAGCACAACTCTGGTGGTTTGCTCATCCATTGACTTCGAAGCATTGTTGTCGAATACGATTGGTGAGCTGGCGCATGCAGAACTTACGACGCTTGCAAATGCGAGTGTTAGAAACGTTTTCATATTCTTTATAACCAGGCGTGTATGCATGTTCGTTGCCTCTTTTCGTTTAAAAGCCTTGCAACACAATTTTTCCGATGGCCTTGCCGGATTCCAGTTCTGCGTGTGCAGCCTTCAGGTTTTTGGCGTTAATGGTGCCGAGGTTTTTGCCCACGGTGGTCTGGATAAATCCCTGGTCAATCAAATCTGCTACGCGGTTTAGCAAGCGACCCTGTTCTTGCATATCCGCCGCTTTAAACATGGAACGTGCAAACATAAATTCGATGTGTAAGGACTGGCTTTTTAATTTTAGTTTCATCACATCCAGTGGTTGGGATGGATCATCGATCATGGCAATTTTGCCAAAGGGCGCCAGTAAGTCTGTATAGGTTTCAAAATAAGATTCAGTGGCATTGAGGCTGGCAATGTGTGTGACCTGATTGAGGCCTAATGCTTTTATCTGAGCTAGCAACGGCTGGGTATGATTAATGACATAATCGGCCCCGAGCTTTTTCACCCAGGCTTTTGAACTTTCCCGTGATGCGGTGGCAATAATGGTGGCACCGGTAATGGCCTTGGCAATCTGAATTAAAATCGAACCAACACCACCGGCAGCACCAATCACTAAAAGCACTTCACTGGATTTTTCTGTCGTACCTGGTTTTTGCTGTTTAATAGCCAGATGTTCAAACAACAATTCCCAGGCGGTGATTGTGGTGAGTGGTAGCGCAGCGGCTTCAACATCCGTCAGGCTTTTGGGTTTGCTGCCGACGATACGTTCGTCCACCAACTGATACTCGGCATTGCTACCCTGGCGGTTGAGATCGCCGGCGTAATAAACCACATCACCCGGTTTGAACAGGCTGGCCGCCTCGCCGGTTGCAACCACTTCACCGACCGCATCCCAGCCGATCACCTTGTAGCTACCATCTTCGGGCGCCATGCGCTGACGAATTTTGTAATCCACCGGGTTCACTGCAATCGCATGCACCTTCACCAGCAAGTCCTGCCCGGTGGCCACTGGCTGAGACAGTTCGATATCAACTAGCGACTCTGGTTCGTTGATGGGCAAAGATTTGGTATAGCCAACAGCTTTCATAGTATTTCTCCTGAGAGGGGTGTAAGCCGAAAATCATCGGAACATATCCGCGACTGGCTGAAATACTAGAGCTTGATTACCACCTGATAAACAGCATAATGACGGATACATTATCAAATATTATTTGAATATATGCTGCTAGAAGACCTTCAAGTCGTCCTTAAGGTGGCCGAATACCGCAGTATTACCGCAGCCGCCACCCATCTGGATATGCGCACCGCCACCGCCAGTGCGGCGCTGAAACGTGTTGAAAATGCATTGGGCGTTGAGCTGTTTGTGCGCACCACGCGACAACTTCGGCTCTCCAGCGCAGGGGAAAGGTATATTCCCCAGTGCCAGCAGGCCCTGCTCATGCTGGATCAGGCCCGGCAGAACATGAAGCATGACCTGGATGTTATCGATGGTGAATTGCGCCTCGCCGTATCCTCGGACCTGGGGAGGAATCTGGTCACTTCCTGGCTTGATGAATTTATGGACACCCACCCGAAGGTAAGCCTGAAAACCAATATCAGTGACAGCAACATCGACCTGTATCGCGATTATGTGGACATTGCACTGCGCTATGGTTCACCCGATGATGCGAATCTTTACGGGTTTAAAATCTGCAATGTCCCGGCGTTACTGTGTGCGACACAGGAATATCTCGATCAACACGGTATGCCTAAACACCCCCATGACCTGGCATCTCACAACGGACTTTTTTACCAGCTCTACGACATCATGCACGATGTCTGGGAATTCTCGGACGGTGAAACAGAATACAAAATAAAAATGAGCGGCAACCGCGCTGCCAACGATGGTGACCTGGTAAGGCGCTGGTGTGTTGCAGGGAAAGGCATCGCCGTCAAATCCTGTCTCGATATGTCCGCAGATTTATTATCAGGAAAAGTTGTTAGCCTCATGCCCGAGTTCAAACCGACACCTACGGAACTATGGCTGATCTTCCCAAGCCGACAATCCATTACACCGGCTGCGCGATTACTCAGGAATACTTTTCAGGAAAAGACGAAAGGCATTCTGAATCAATTGATTGAAAAAGGCATTATAGATGACAGCGTTTTTAGCTAGCGTGAAAAATATTCACGCCAAAAGGGTTTATTAATATTTTAATTCGGCGCGATGCGCGGGACATATTGCACCCAACATCTGAATACTGGAACAAAAAAATAAGTTATACCGCTGCGACTGGTTCTTCACTGCGTGAACCTTCCATAATTGCCGCGCTCAACACCATCAAACCACCAATGATTTCATTCATGCTTAAATTTGCCTGGGTCAGTAAAGCTGCGGAAACAACGGCCGCAACCAGTTCCATCACAATAATCACGGATGAACGCCCGGCTTCCATTTGAGTGACGCCCCACTGGGTGCCGAATGTGATCAACGTTAGCCACAGCGCACCATAGGCGATGGCCATTGGGATTGCGCCGTTTTGTGGTAAAGGTGTTGCTGTTGGAAAAATCATTAACACCAGACCGATCATTACAACGCATCCCACAAACATACCGCCGACCTTGCTCATAACCGGTATGTCCTGTGTAAAGCGAAACAGGATATTGGTTGCTGCCAGCCCCATGCCGGAAGCAATGGCCATCACATCGATCCAGTTAATGCCTTGCCAGGAGGTTTGCCCAACATCGAGAATCAACAAGGCACCACTCAAACACATCACGAC
>JBFHPZ010000021.1:0-13960 GCA_041592495.1 Gammaproteobacteria bacterium
GTAGTTCTTGGCAGACAGACCCAGTTTAGGTTTGATAGTACAACCCAACAGAGGACGGCCATATTTATTCATGATGTCACGCTCAACCTGGATACCTTGTGGTGGTCCATTACAGGTCATAACGTAAGCAACCGGGAAGCGAATGTCTTCCAGGCGCAGAGCACGCAGTGCTTTAAATCCGAATACGTTACCAACCAGTGAGGTCAGTACGTTTACAACAGAACCTTCTTCAAACAGGTCGATTGGGTAAGCCACGAAAGCATAGAAACAGGTATCATCGCCGGGTACGTCTTCGATCGCATAGGCGCGACCTTTGTAGTAATCCAGGTCAGTCAACAGGTCAGTCCATACAGTGGTCCAGGTACCTGTTGAAGATTCAGCAGCAACCGCAGCCGCTACTTCTTCACGAGGCACACCTGCCTGAGGAGTGATTTTGAAACAAGCCAGAATGTCAGTTTCTTTTGGCGTGTAATCGGGCATCCAGTACGTTTCACGGTACTCTTTTACACCCGCGTTATAGGTCTTAGCCATGATGGCCTCCTTGGTTTACAGGGATTGAGATTCGTTCCACTCCAACAGTTTCAAACACATCTGCTGGTTACTGAATGCGGGGGGTATAAAGCCTTAATAATTCCCGTCATTCAGTTGGGATGGCCAGTATAGGCCCGCGAAAACCATAATTACAATTCAATATTAATGATTGTAATCATAAGTATTTGTTTATATAATTTATGTTCCTGACGCATAAATGAATGGGGAAATAATATGCATGTGACCTTACGGCAACTGGAGGTATTTGCTGCTGTGGCGCGGCTGGAGAGCTATACCCGTGCCGCCGAATTCCTTCACCTGAGCCAGCCGGCTGTTTCCATGCAAATTAAACAGTTAGAAGAAAGTATCGGGCTTCCACTGTTTGAGCAGATCGGGAAGAAAATTCATCTGACCCATGCCGGGCATGAATTCTATGGCTACAGCCAGGGCATTAGTAATCTGCTGGATGAAGCCGAAAATGTGATCGAAGAACTCAAAGGTGTACAGAGTGGTCGCCTGGCTATTTCTGTGGCAACCACCGCCAGCCATTTTACGACCCGGTTGCTGGCAGATTTTGCCCAGCGCTATGATGGCGTCACCATCAGTCTGGACATTACCAATCGGGAAAGCTTGCGCCGTCAGCTGGAGCATAATGAACCGGACCTGGTCATCATGGGGCAACCACCGGAAGGTGTCGATGTGGAATCAGAAATATTCATGGAGAATCCTTTAGTGATGATCGCGCCTGCAAACCATCCACTGATCAGTAAAAAAAATATTCCCCTGAAACGCTTCGCTGATGAACATTTCGTTGTGCGTGAAACCGGCTCCGGTACACGTAGCGCCATACAGCGTTTTTTTGAAGCGCATGGTGTGATTTTTCATACCGGCATTGAAATGAGTAGTAATGAAGCTATCAAGCAGGCCGTAGAAGCTGGCCTGGGATTAGGTATAGTGTCGATCCACACACTGGAACTGGAGCTGGAAACCAAACGTCTGGTTGTGCTTGATGTCGAAGATTTCCCCATTATGCGTCACTGGCATATTGTGCAACGCAGTGGTAAAAGATTATCGCCGGTGGCGCAGGCATTCAAACAGTTTGTGCTGGCTGAAGCCGAGCATTTTATACGACTACCGGTTTAAAAAAATACGGCTGGCTTATCTGAAATAATATTGATAACTCAAACCATACTCAGAAAACTCAAGGTCTTCATATTTTTCTTTTTTGGCAGAAAGTTTTAGTGAATGGTTTACCGCGATAACAAAGTTATGAGTGTAACTGGCCCGGTAGCGTGACTCGTCATTTGAGAATTCCTCACCACTGAATTGCAAATGAGCGGTATGTTTCCCAAAATGATGCAACATACCCGTCTGAAATCCTATGGCAGGTTCAATGAGGTTAGAAAATTCGTCATTATTTTCCAGGCGTAGTATTGCCAATATATATAACTGGTTATTTTGTAATGGCTGATAGGCAAAACCTGCACCGCCGGTAACATGTGCCACCAGATTATCATTGCCTTTGGTTAATTGGCGTTCGAGCCCTGTGTAGACTCGCCAGGACAGAGGGTCAAAAAATTGTGAACGTGGTGTCAGTGAAAATATATCTACAAAATCGAGTCGTTGTAATTGTGCGGAATCATTCTCATAAAAACGCATTTCAATGTTGCCAAGGTTAATTTGGGCTCCCTGCAAAAAACCCTGTTCGTTATCTTCCAGGCTATGAAATGACATGCGAAATCCCAGATCGGCAAAATAGGTCTGATCTGACTTACCGATACTTAGCAAGGCGCGTTTACTATGGTGGCCTTTTTCCGGCTGAGCATCATTTGTGGAAAATACAGCGGGTGTTGTTGCAGGGTATGTATTCAGTGCTTCCAGTAATTGATAGCTGATTTTTGCAGATGTTTCATTCCGTGGTGTTCCGGTTTGATGATAGCGTTGCAGTTTGTAAGCGGCATCTACAATTTGTCGTTGTTGGTTATTCGGAATGGATGTAAATGCTGTAGTTGTGAGCAAATCAGGATTCTCGGAAAGTTCAATGATCAGATCATGATATGCCTGTGGGATGTTACCAATTAAGTGCTCCAAAACGGTAACCTGTGATGGGCGATAGTTAGCGCTGGTGACCAGGTTGGCATTTTGGATGGAGCGTACTGTATCAACAGGTATTGCCGTGAGTTTGAACTCATCGGTTAACTCGATACCAGGACGTGCCACTTCAAGTAATTCGAGCAAACGGTAGGAGCAGTTTTCATCAAAGAAATAATAGTCAAATTCTATGTCGCGTAATTCCCACAAATGATCGACCATTTTTTTGATTTCAGTGTGAGTAAAATTTAAAGGGTATTCCCAGATGTCACGATTCTCATCACGGTTATATTCCTTAATTTTATTGAAATAGGGCGTCACAATAAAATAACCTGGATAACCACCAGTAAGTCCCTTGAATGCAAAGAAAATGGAGTTATCACTTTGTTGTACATTGGCGCCAAAATTCACAGCAATAGAGAGCCAGTCAGATCCTGACTCCACATCGGAAGGATCCAGTCTTAATAGGGTATGGCCAAACATCGATGATGGACTGTTGAGATGATAGGCGGGAAAAATCATTGTCAGTTGCTGGTCAGGGATTCTAGATCGCCATTCCTGATATTGCTGGCAGTTAACAGCAGGTAAGCCGGTGAGTTTTCCATCCAGCATATGTTTTAGCCAATCCAGGCGAGCCACGAAGCGACATTGGGCGTGGCTGTCGTCGTTTGTGTCAACCATGTAAAAAGATTCAATTGTTGCCCGAAGTTCTGCCCTGGGATCTGTTTTTCCATTGTCGGCATTAAAAAACCGGGAAGCATCAACCTGGCTGACATAACCACTGCTCGATCCGCTATCTTTGTTGTAATGCAGCAGGTTAAGCCACTCCTGATTAAGCCATAATGTCTTTTGCTCGGATAGCGAGATAAGTTCAGTCAAGCGAGGGCTAGTGTCTGCGTGGAGAGCGGGCGATAAACTCAACAGGATAAAGACCAGAAAAAACTGATGTATATGAAGTCTGGATTGCATTTGGTTTTAATTATTTATATGGCTGGTTAATTTGATCTGGAAAAAGGAACTGGTTTTTAACTAAAACGCCCGGATTGTACCGAGTGTATGCTGCATTTTCAAAAAATGCTGGCAATAAAAAAGCCCTGCGTTTACTTAGGCAGGGCTTTTGGGGTTTTCAGAATGAAGGCTGAAAACTAGATTGCATATTTAGCAAGGCGTGCATCAGCTTTCATGACGTCATTCAATGAGTTCATTGCTTCATCAGCAGATGTGTTTTCGCTTGGGAAAATAACTTTGAAGTTCTGGTGAGTTACTTCGGCAAAGGTTTGGCGATCCTGTGGTTCAACACCCAGCATTACTGCAACTGCGTTGAGTGCTTCACCATTACCGGCTGCGGCATCTTCTGAAAATTCATTCATGATTGATGCAAACAGGCTCTTGCCACCGTAGGACAGTTTGCCATCGGTGCTACAGCCATTGGTGCCGGTGGTCATACCAAATGTATTATTACCGGAAGTTCCGTTGGTTGTTACAGCGAGTACGTGTGGAGCAGGACCAGATTGGCCTTCAAACAATAATTGACCCCATCCGCAACCGGCACCGCCAGGAGCTTCTGCGAAGGCTGCCGTTGAAGCAGTCAAAAGTAGGGCACAGCTGATTATTTTTTTCATGTTGATTCTCCTATGTTTCGACAGGAATTGTCGAACTGATTTATTATGCTAAAACAACAACACCCGAAGAAGTGTAGTCGTAATGTATTTTGTCTGCAACAGGGTTTTTCGGGTATGCGCAACAAGTCGCAATTTAATGCGGGTGCCGAAGGAATTGCAGCCTGGTTCATTAGAATATAATGTTATGCATGGCTATTTGCGTAGAAAAAATAAGATATTGGACTAAATTACAGGGTTTTGATGGCTGTGTTTAAACAAATTTCAAAAAGACTGGGAAACAGATCTTTATTTCATATCGGTGTTGTCGCTGCTTGCTTGCTGGTGTTGTCATCCTGTACACAGCTTCTATTTGTCCCAATGAGGCAGTATCTGATCACTCCGGATAAAATAGATATTAGCTATTCGGATGTTTCGGTTCTTAGTCAGGATGGTGTAAAACTACATGGCTGGTACTTGCCCGCAACTGAAAAACTAAAAGGGACAATAGTGTTTTTACATGGAAATGGTGAAAATATCAGCACCCATCTGGCCACTGTTTACTGGCTGCCCTCAAAAGGCTACGAAGTGTTCCTGTTTGATTATCGTGGTTATGGCTTTTCAGAAGGTGAAGTTGATTTGGAGGGTAGTGCGCATGATGTTGAGGCAATGATTGGGTTTGCCGTTAAAAACAAAACTTCCGAGGGTAAACTCATTGTAATGGGACACAGCTTTGGTGGAAGTATCGGAATTTATGCTGTTGCGAATTCATCATATAAAAACGATATTCTCACTATGGTTACGATAGGTGCATTTAGTGATTACAGGGATGTTACTCAGGATGCGCTATCCAGGTCCTGGTTGACATGGCTGTTTCAGTGGCCGCTGTCCTTTACCATCAATAATGATTTTAGTCCCAAACAATATGTGGGTAAGATATCACCCGTACCCCTACTCATCATGCATAGCGAAATGGATGAGATAGTGTCGTATTATCATGCCGATGTTCTTTTTAAGCAGGCAAATCAACCGAAAACGTTAATAAAAGTTAGTGGCGACCATAACCATGTGTTTAATTTTCGAGAGAATCGCCAGCTGTTGCTGGATTATCTTGAGAAGATACATTATTGAGTAAATAGGGAATACTGATGTTTCAAAAACCAGTGTTTCAGTGCGTTCCTGATTTCGTCAACCTTTGACTGTTCATAGGGTTCTTTTTCAACTCGTCCCCAAACAACGCCCGGCCAGCAGTAGTCCTTTTCATGACGTCCTATTATATGAATATGCATTTGGCGCACTATGTTGCCAATAGTGGCCGTATTGAGTTTGCTGATTGTAAAGTGGCTTTCGATAAAGCCGGATATACGATTAATTTCCTCGAGCAACTGAAGTTGCTGCTTGTGTTCAAGCTGGTGAAATTCGGTGATTGATGTTTCCGGTACCAGAATAAACCAGGGGACCAATGCATTGTCCATGAGCAGGATATGGCATAGTTCCAGCTTACCCAGTTCATGGCAGTCTTTTGCTAATTGTGGATGCAGGCTGAACCTGGTCATGGCTATATTCCTGTTTTCATGCGTCACCCCGCATGGCGTAATCCAGTTTAACAATATCAGCCTGGTTGTTTTTTAACCAGCCATTTTCTGGCATGAGCAAGCCAAGTGTCACCATAATATGGATGCCATCAATATCGGCATATTCCATAAGATTTTTCCGAAGCTCCTCAAACACGCGTTCATCCACGGGTAAGCTGCAAACCAGGTGATCATCTTTTAAGTTTATGTGACCAAGAATCAGATGTTGACCAGCTTTTTCATATCGGGGAGTGCCATCCACCTGATAAAAATGAATACTGATGGGTATATCCTTGCCATTAAACAAGGATTCATTACGAATTTTGCCTGCTATGCTGAGGGATCTTCCCGATGCTTGCTCAGCTCGAAGTATGGCTTGTTCGAGTGAGTAGAGATGGCTCCAGCTATTGATGGAAAACTTGATGGTTTTGATGTCGCTGCTAGTCATAAATTGGGGCTGGTTTTAGTCTGGGTTGAGCAATGTATTTAAGTGTATCCTGAAAGTTGTCTCAATGACAAAGGAAGGGTATTGTGAAATTTATCCGGCTGATGTCACCCCATCTAATCGTCTGAAATATGCAGGGAATGCATTCGTTAATGTCGTTCCAGGCGTCGGGATTTAATGATGTTTCTTTTAGTATTGCTCTATTACCCAGATGCAAGGTTACTGCCCTCAACAAATGTATAGCGGTTTTTCTGCTCTTTTTCAGCGTTGCAACCTCGACCTTTGCCTTTGTTGGGCTTGAAGGCGAATCCCCTGCATCCCTTCGTAGCAGGTACACGTCAGCTGGTGGATCAGCGTAAATCACGAGTACAAGCTCAATTGCTGTATATTTGGTTGTTTATTGATATCCCTCAGAGAGAAGCTTGTCCTGATGCTGTTCTACAGTATTAACACGGGAATATAATGATTGTTTATTTAATCCGGTGATACCTGCCCGGAGGCATTCATGTCAGCAAGACACTCAAATACAGCAGAAACATTTAACAAAAATCGCCGCATCCATAAGGAAAGACGCAGAAGCAGTGATCGTCGAAATCTTATTCGCTTTGAAGATCTGGGTATTGATCGCAGAGCGGGAATGACAAGGCGGAAGGATGAGTTTTATTGGGATGAAGAGATTTACAGCGGTACCGATTAGTAGGAATAACAACTGTTATGGCTTAACAGTCTTTATCGGCTCAGTGCGTTACTGGGATACTCGATAAATCTCAACGAAATAGGCAAAGCGTTCCGGATCTATAATGTGTTTAACATGAGCTTGCAGGGTGGGAATATGTGCTTTTTCTACAGCCCAGCAATGATATATATTGTTCCAGAAAGGCGCATCAAACAGTTTTAACATGTCATCAGCGTCCATGTTAGAAATAGGTTCTTCACCGATCAGGTCTTTCCCTTTTAGCTCATACCAGTTCAATACCAATGCGACATTGGTGTTTTCAGACACGAGTTTTCTCCTGATGCTGATAATATTATAGGTATAGTCATACTGTTGTAGAGGCGAGTGCATGTTTTTTGCTGCCTGCAAAATAAGTCAAAAGCTTACGCAAAATGAATTGGGCCTGTGTTGACAATGATCAACTAAGATGAGGTGTGACCTGGCTTGAAATACTTTTTCACTATAATTCCATACAGAGAACCGAGGATTATCAATGACTTGTGACATGCTGCCGCTTCATATAAGCTCGCTGTTTTCATTCCAGACGGGATAATCAATTGTACCAATTGGCCAGAAGACGACTTAGAGAGCTTGAACAAGCAGGCAATGAAAGCATGCTGGAAGGCAGGCAAATTGGTGTCGAAAAGGAATGTCTGCGGGTATCGAGCGATGGCGGAATTTCACAGCAGCCACATCCCGTGGCCCTGGGTTCAGCGCTGACTCATCCCTATATCACAACGGATTATTCCGAAGCCCTGCTGGAACTGATTACGCCCCCGCTAGAGCATACAGAAGATGTGCTGGCATTCCTCAGGGATACCCAGGCCTATGTTTACAATAACCTCGACGACGAAATACTCTGGGCGACCAGTATGCCCTGTGTTGTTGCCGGTGAAACCAGTATACCCATTGCGCAATATGGCCAATCGAATGCCGGTTTGATGAAAACCATCTATCGTCGTGGTCTGGGTTATCGCTATGGCCGGGTAATGCAAGTGATAGCCGGCGTTCATTTTAATTATTCACTGCCGGAAAGTTTCTGGAAGTTATACCAGGAAGTTGAAGAAGATAAACAGCCATTACAAAGTTTCATTAATGAAAATTATTTTGCCTTGATCCGGAATCTTCAGCGTTATGGTTGGTTAATTCCTTATTTGTTTGGTGCATCACCCGCCGTTTGCAAATCCTTTCTTGGTGGTAAAAGAACAAGTTTGCAAGAATTTGATAGCAATACCTATTACGAGCCCTATGCCACATCCTTGCGCATGGGTGATATTGGTTATCAAAACAATAAGGAAAACGAAGTCGGTATAAAAGCCTGCTACAGAAATATTGACGCCTATATTCAATCGCTGACTTATGCCATCAATACCCCTTACCAGGGTTATGAGAATATTGGTGTTAAGGTGGCGGGTGAATATCGACAACTGAATAGCAATATCCTGCAAATTGAAAACGAATATTACAGTACGGTCAGGCCAAAACAGATTCTGCTTAATAATGAAAAGCCAACACTGGCATTGAAGCGCAGAGGCGTTCGTTATATTGAATTGCGCTCACTGGATGTGAATGCCTATGACCCACTGGGAATCAGCGAAATACAACTGCGTTTTCTTGAAGCGCTTATGGTGTTCTGCCTGATTCAGGATAGCCCGCAAATCTGTTATCAGGAACAGGGTGAGATCGACGAGAATGAACTGAATGTTGCGCATCAGGGCAGGAATCCCAGGTTGAGGTTACGTCGTGATGCAAAGGAATGTAGCCTTAAAGATTGGGCGCTTGAAATCTGCGATGGCATGCAAGCGGTATGTGAGTTGCTTGATCGGGCTAGAGGCTGTAATAGCTATACTTTTGCATTGAAAAAGCAGGTAGAGAAAGTTTTGGATCCTGAATTGACACCCTCTGCTCAGATGCTGGCAGAAATGCGTGAGCAGGGAGAGGGCTTTTATCATTTTGCCAAACGCATGTCGCAGCAACACTATAATTTCTTCAAGCGTATTCAGCTTAGTGATGAAAGCAAGATGTTTTTTGATAAGGAAGCACAAAACTCTATCGAAAAACAAAAACAAATCGAAGCAAGTGATACCTTGTCTATTGATGAGTATTTGCAAAAATATTTTAATCAGGCTTAACTCTATTGGATGCTGTTCCTGAGCGCAGGAAAAAGACGTTTTTTAACGCCTGCGTCCAGCATGGTATAGCGCACCCTGGTTATTCATTGCAACTATGTCCTGGGTGTTGAACCAGTCGTGATAAACACAGCTGTCGCCTTTAACCCAGAGTACATGGTCCTTGATTGCGTAATCGCAATAATAACGATCTCCCATTAATGTTGCGGATGGAATGGTGCAATCTCTATAGGCTTTCACTTTCTCGATTGAATCAAACACAGTGTTAATCGTAATGGGACCGATTTCTGTCATGCCCCAGTTACACATAAATACTGCACCATGCTGAACAAATGCCTCTATTAATTCAAATGAAACATTGTCGCTACCACAGGTAATAAACAAACCAGTCAGATCAATGTTCCTGAAGGTTTTGGTTTGAATTAAGGTTTCGCAGTGTGCTGGAGTGAGATGGGTATGGGTAAAGCCGTGTATATCATTCCAGAATCGGTAGGCATTAAATGGTTTGATTTCAACTCGTGCATTTATACTCAATGCGGGTAATGTTTGTGCCAGCAATCCTCCTGCATGCTCCATGCTGCAAACGGTGAGTATTCGGCTATTTGATGTGATTTTCTGTGCATCCAGAGCAATCTGGTTCGCTGTAACCAGTTTTTCAGGTGTCTGAAAAATGGTCTTGGCCTTGCCGGTCGTGCCTGAGCTACTCAGTTCGAAACCATTGCGGAGTAGTGACTTCCAATTGTCCTTGGTGAGCATCATGATCTTTTATGTCTGGTAAAACAGAAGATGCCTTGCTATCTCAATCAGCAGTAGGTCTGAAATTTATGGGTGATATTTTTGAGTATTTCAATAAACCGCATCTTTTCCTCGTAACCAAGAAAGGCTCCCAGTTCGGTTTCCATGCCATGGGATTTGATGCTGACATGTGGAATATCAAGCATGCCCTGTTTCTGTACATAGATTTTTGACCAATAACGCTGGTATTCGCAGCTGATTTCGGGGCTGTGTCTGCCACGTTCGATAACTACCTTATCTGGTGTAAAGGTAATTACTTCCCGGTGATTGTTTCGTCTAAAGAATAAATAGAGCGATATTCCAATTATTAATAATTCGATCCCGGAAAAGGGTAATACCATCCAGAACCCCTGGATCGTAAAGTAGCCGGCAATCAGTAGTGTTATCAGGGCAAAAATGACAAAAAGCCGGGTATTGGCTTTCCAGCTCAGGGAGAGGTTTGGTTCAAGCAGGATATGGCCGTTGAAACCGCTGTTGTCGATGGAGACTATAACCATAGCGACCTCCAGGTGGAGAGAGCTTTAACTGTGTTATCTTGCATACTATATGATTCATGACTGGTAAATACCCAATTCAATCAAGTTCAGAGGGAATAATTCAGCCAGGCTATGGCGAAAACGCTATTAGGCATTTGCATAGGGACGTTAAAAATGAATTCGCTGATTCAGTCCATTAAAGTTGTCGAAACCGCAGTTAGTTTGGGCAGCAGGTCGACCCGGGTCTTCAAGATATGATGCGTCGGTTACACGTTAACTCTACCAGCTTGCTGTGGTGTGTATTGATTGCACTCATTCCGCTTTTTTCAATATATGGTCGTTTGTTGCAATCATGGTCATCGCAACATTTTACCCGACAACAGCTTGGGTTGTTATTTGCAGTTGTACTGGTGGCTATGAGCCTGGCTGCAGCTGTTACCCTGGTCAGATATCGCGGCTGGCACTATCTATGGCATATGCTTTGGTTTGCCGCCCTGTTTGTTGTATTGCCATTTTATGTTTCTCTGGCTGAAGAGCGTATTCATTTTATTTTGTTTGGCTTATTTGGTTTTGTGTCTTTACTCATTTACCCAGGACTAACAGGCTTTATGCTTTGCATGGCTGTTTCGGGTCTTGATGAAGGGCTGCAATATGCTTTGCCTGATCGTGTTGGAGACTGGCGCGATGTGATGTTTAATTTGTTGGCATCAACCGGTGGTGGATTGTTCGCACTGATCCTGGAGCGGGATTGAGCGGCTGAATCACCCTGCATATAGGTGTAACGAACAAATAGGTAAGGGTATATAAGCCCTAAAGTTGGGTTTAATCGGGAGTTTTACCCAATGACTATCTTGCCATGGATCAATAACAAGACATTAATCATTTATTAGAATTAACTTATATAGATTTTATAGGAACTGGGACATGACAAAAGAGGAAAAGCAGGCGTTGGCTGAGCAGGCCTATGCCAAGGCTCTGAAGTATGAGCTGGATTATGGTTGCTGTCCGCAGTGCGTGCTTGCCACGGTACAGGAAACAGTCGGCATCATTGACGACCAGACCATTAAGGCCGCCCATGGGCTCTCCGGTGGAGGTGGTTTAATGGGGCAAGGCGCATGTGGCGCCCTCACCGGCGGACTAATGGCCCTGAGTGCAAAGCGTGGACGGGACAGAGACAAGCTGGATCGCGGTCGTTTTATTAATAAATTTAAAAAAGGTAAGGAGCTGGTTGAGCGTTTCCGCGAGGAATTTGGCGGTGTTACCTGTGAGGAATTACAAAAACAATTCACTGGTCGTGTTTACGACATGTGGAATGAAGAAGAGTACAAGAAATTTGATAAGGACCGTGGTAATCAGTGTGCCCATGCAACCGGTACTGTAACCAAATGGATAATCGAAATGCTTTAGAAACAAAGCAGTAATTATTTTACCGAACTATCTTTTGTCGTCTGGATTTCTGACCAGTGAGTAGTTTCCAAGACGTACGCCATTCATCAGTAAGTCAACATTTTCACCTGGAATGCCCAGCATTTGTAATGCATTGGCCGCAAGCCGCAGGCTGCTTTCAATGGCTTCCGGGTAGGCCTCTGTTGCACCAGCCTGCAGTAATTTACCACAGGATTCAAGATCACGCGCCCGGGCAATAATCGGCAAATTCGGATATACGCTTCGCAAGTGTCTCACCACGCGTAATGCTGTCGGACCATGATCAATGTTTAAAACGACCAGCGATGAATTTTCTACATGGGCGGCAGCGATTAACTCAGGGTCACCTATATCGCCATAGTAAACAGGATGACCATCCTTCTTGCCCTGGATGACATTTTCAAGATTGGTGTCGAAGGCAATGAACGGAATATGGCTGCTATGCAACAAGGTTGCTACTGCGTGACCAACACGGCCATAACCACCGAGTATGACTTTGGTTTTTGACTCTGCATCTTCCGAATAATTGAACTCCTTGGATACCGGTTGAAATTGTTCATGTTTTAACGCCAGTGCATCGCCCAGACGGATCAATAAAGGTGTGATCAGCATGGTCACGGATATGACTCCAATAGCAACGATGAACGTGGAGTTATCAATGACTTCAAGCGCCCTGGCTGAGCCAAATAATACAAAACCAAACTCGCCACACTGAGAAAGCAGAAATGTTATGCGGTAGACAATGTTTCTGGGGAAGCGAAATGCTATCAATATCAGAAATAGCACGACGATTTTTATTGCCACGATCGCCAGGGTATGTTGTGCAAACTGAAGAGGTTGTTCAAACAGGGTCTTCAGGTCAATCGACATACCAACCGCGACAAAGAACAGACTCATCAGAATGCCTTTATAGGGCTCTATCAATGCCTGGATTTGCAGGTTATAGCGCGAGCCGGATAACAGCATGCCCATTAAAAAAGCGCCCAATGCCATGGATAAACCGGCTTGGTGCATGGCCCAAGCAGCAAGAAATACCGCCAACATCACAACCATGAGAAAGCCTTCGCGATTACCTTGTCGAGCCAGGTGATCCAGTGCAAAGGGTACAATGTAACGACCAAAGGCCAGTGTCAGTAAAAGCATGCCAATGATGATGGATATCTGCTCCCAGAGAGGCACGGCATCCGATAAAGTGCCGGTCGGCGATAAAATTGGTACAACGGCGAGCAAGGGAACGATTGCCAGATCCTGCATGAGTAATATGGCAAACGAAACCGTACCATGTTTACTGGCGATATCACCGCGCTCCTGCAATATTTGCATCACAAAGGCTGTTGAAGACAATGCCAGAGTCAGGCCAATGAGTAGTGCGATTTTCCAGGACACCATGAAATAACCGACATAAAAAGCGATAGCTATGCCGGATAGAATGATTTGCAACGAGCCCAGGCCAAATACCTCCCGGCGCATGGCCCAAAGTCTTTGCGGCCTCATTTCCAGGCCGATTAGAAAAAGCAGCAATACCACGCCGAGTTCAGTGAAATGTCGAACATCTTCGACATGGGTTGTGATGTGGGGGCCAGGTGAATAAGGGCCGACAACAATACCGGCAACTAGCAAACCCAGCACCGAACCAAGTTTCAGGTGCTTGAAAAGTGCAATTGCAACAGAAGCTGCAATCAGCAATAAAACTGCAGAAAATACAAAATTATCTAAATGCATGGCCAGGAGTAAGTGTTATTAACTGATTTAACTATACTATACCCTTTCCGGGCCAGGTATTTTTTGTCGGTAACCGGCTTTAATAGTCGTAGTAAAAGATGTGCTGATTTGTTGGAAAAGGTGGTGCTGTTGGCCAGCACCACCTATTAGGCTGGTTTACTCGTCAGTGAGTTCAAGAGCGCTGAATTCTGCAAGATCCAGTTTGTTATCACTGTTTTCATCGCCGTCATCAAAAGCTTCTGCTAAATTTGGTGAGGCATCTGCTTCGGCTTTGGTAATAAAACCGTTGTTATCCTTATCTAGTTTTTTAAATGCATCTTCATTGGCATTTGCATGGGCAGTTTGCAAGAAAGTGGCACCCAGCAACGCGATTGTGCAAAGTAAACCGAATTTCTTTTTCATACTACTAACTTACCTCCAGAGGTAATGTGGTTGGGGTTTATAGTGCAGACGCGCGAC
>JBFHPZ010000022.1:0-13705 GCA_041592495.1 Gammaproteobacteria bacterium
GCACTGTTGGATCCTTTGTTCTCTGGTTTCATTGCCACTCGCCTTGTCGCGAAAAATGGCAACACATTAAAAACTGGCGCACATTATATATAAAAAAAGCCCGCAAGGCGGGCTTTTTCTAGCTGGTAAGCAAAATCAATTACTTGATTTTGGCTTCCTTATAAATCACATGCTTACGAACGACGGGATCAAATTTCTTGATCTCCATCTTATCGGGCATGTTTTTCTTGTTCTTGGTCGTGGTGTAGAAGTGACCAGTACCAGCAGATGAAACGAGCTTGATTTTATCGCGCATGATGTAGCTCCTTAAACTTTTTCGCCACGGGCACGCATTTCAGTCAATACTGAATCAATACCTTTCTTGTCGATAATACGCATACCTGCGGTAGAAACGCGCAGTCTGACAAAGCGCTTTTCATTCTCTACCCAAAAGCGATGGTTCTGCAGGTTAGGCAGGAAACGACGCTTGGTCTTGTTGTTTGCGTGTGAAACATTGTTACCTGTCATCGGTTTTTTACCGGTGACTTGACATACTTTGGCCATGGAAGACTCCAAAAACTCTAACCAGCTATCCGAAAGGAGCGAGATAATACCGGATTACCGGGTTCGAGACAAGCGCTTTAGGTATACAAAATCAGCTTTTGGCATGATCCTGCTTTGCGGGTATAGTAGCCCGTTCCCCCCTGCAATGATACTGGCAAGAGACCAATGGATATAGTGTATATACGCGATTTGCGCATCGAAACCGTGATTGGCATTTATGACTGGGAGCGGAAAATCCGCCAGACCGTCAGTCTTGACCTGGAAATGGGTACGGATATTCGCAAGGCGGCCGCCAGCGACCATATTGACGATACCCTGGATTACAAGTCCGTGGCAAAGCGCCTGATCCAGTATGTGGGTGAAAGCGAATTCCAGCTGGTGGAAACCCTTGCTGAGCGTATAGCCGAGATTGTATTGAATGAATTTAATGTGCCCTGGATGCGGTTGCGACTGAGCAAACCAGGTGCAGTTACCGGTTCGCAGGATGTGGGCGTCATCATTGAGCGTGAAAAATAGTGAGCAAAGTGTTTGTAAGTCTCGGTAGTAATATCAACCGTGAAGCCAATACCCGGGCGGGCATCCAGGACCTGCAGGCGCATTATGGTGAATTGCAGTTGTCATCGGTTTACGAAAGTGAAGCAGTCGGTTTCGAGGGTGATAACTTTTTTAATATGGTAATCGCTTTTAATACCAATGAAGGCGTCAGGCAGGTTGCGCACACCTTGCGCGAAATCGAAGTCAGCCATGGCCGCGACCGCAATGGGCCCAAATTCTCATCACGAACGTTGGACCTGGATTTATTGTTATACGATGACGTCATCATGCATGAACCGGGTGTGCAAATCCCCCGGGATGAAATTCTCAAACGTGCATTTGTATTATGGCCGCTGGCGGAAATAGCGCCGGAGCTGAAACACCCGCAGGAAAATGAAACTTATGCCGAGTTGTGGCAGGCTTTCGATAAAAAACAGGAAATCCTGAAACCTGTCCCTTTCGACTTTAGCCTTTAGTCTATATATTGATACTGCGGCCGCCACACACAGGTAACACCTGGCCGGTAATATAATCCGCATCCCGAATTAAAAAACGTACCGCCGCCGCAATATCCCGGGGCTCACCCTGACGTTTCAGTGCGGTGCGATCAAGAATTTCTTCCCGCAATTTTTCATCCGTCTCCATGTTGCTTTCAGGCCAGATAATGGCGCCGGGCGCCACGCCGTTCACCCGGGTTTCCGGGCCCAGTTCCTTGGCCAGTGACTGGGTGAGCATGGCAAGTCCTGCCTTGGCGGCGCAATATACCGGATGATTTTTCATAGGGCGGAATCCGTGGACATCGACAATATTAATGATATTGCCCTGACTGGCTTTCAGGTAGGGTGCTGCCGCCTGTGCCAGAAACAACGGAGCTTTCAGGTTGCTGCCCATCAGGTCATCCCATTGGGCTTCCGTGATGCTGCCCACCGGGGTTGGGAAAAAACTGGAGGCATTATTAATCAGTGCATCAAGACTGCCCCAGTGATCCGCCGCCTGTTTCACCAGGGCATTGATGTCATCCAGCTTTTGCAAATCGGCTTGCAGGATAATGGCCGAGTTATCCCGCAGGGCATTCAATTTATCGCATAAGGACTGTGCCTCTTCTTTTGAGGATCGATAATGAATGACAATGTTCATGCCTTCAGCATGAAGCATGCGTGAAATTTCGGCGCCAATGCGTTTGGCAGCACCGGTGATCAGGGCAACCTGGTTTTGCATGATAGAATGCTCACTGTTTTTGAATAGCAAAATTGTAACATCAATGCACAAACTTGAATTGCCCGATCCATCAGCGGATGAAATCCTGCACAGCGCAGAGTTAGCTGCATTGATTAAGCAGAAAATTCAACAGGCTGGCGGCTGGATTGATTTCGAGACGTTTATGACACTGGCGCTTTACGCGCCGGGCCTGGGTTATTACAGTGCGGGCACGCAAAAATTTGGTGAACAGGGTGATTTTATTACAGCGCCGGAATTGTCACCATTATTTGCATGGACTCTGGCCCGACCTGTGGTTCAAGGCATGAAACAGATGAACAATCCGAGTGTTCTGGAGTTTGGTGCGGGCTCCGGCGTGTTGGCTGCAGAATTATTAACTGAACTGAATCATCTCGAACAATTACCGCAACACTATTACATTATTGAATTGAGTGCGGATCTCAGGCAGCGACAGCAAATCACCCTGCAACGACGTGTACCGGATTTACTTGATCGAGTTGTCTGGCTGGATAGCTTGCCACAACAGAAAATAAATGCCGTGGTCATTGCCAATGAAGTGCTGGATGCCATGCCGGTACAGCGATTTGTAATCGAACATTCACAGCGCAAAACTATTGGTGTCACCATTCATGACAATGAATTTGTATTTGCGACCCGTGAGTCCGAAGCGCCATTATGTGATGCCATTAGTCATATAGAAAATGACCTTGGTTATGCCCTGGCGGAAGCCTACCAGTCTGAAATTAATTTTAATTTAACGCCCTGGTTTAAATCACTCGCAGATGTATTGCAGCAGGCGGTGGTTTTTCTGATTGATTATGGCTATCCACGGCGTGAATATTTTCTGCCTGAACGCAATATGGGGACATTGATGTGCTACTACCGTCATCGCAGTCACGATAATCCCTTATGGCATCCCGGTTTGCAGGATATGACAGCTTTTGTGGATTTTACCGCAGTTGCAGAAGCAGCAATCGCAAGTGGATTTGATATTGAAGGTTTTACAACTCAGGCTGGTTTCTTAATGGAAAATGGCATTACTGGGGTCATGGAAAAACAAACACAGCCAGATCAAATAAGTCGATTGAAGCTGGCGCAACAAATGAAAACCTTATTGTTGCCATCTGAAATGGGAGAACGTTTTAAGGTCATGGGGCTATCAAAGAATGTCACTGAAGCTGTTCCAGGATTTTCTTTAACTGATTTAACTTCCCGTCTTTGAGGTTTCAGGGTGGCGTTGTAACTTGACAGTGTACATGGCTTTATCAGCTCTCGATATCAGCGTGTCGAGATTGTCCGCATCATCGGGAAAAATGACAACGCCTATGCTGGCACTGATGGAAAATGTAACGTCTTTGTAATGCATGGTTTGTTCAATTGACTCGGTTATAGCAGTAGCAATTTTTACTGCATTTTCGCGATTCTCTATATGGTTCAATATAACAGTGAACTCATCGTTGCCAATACGTGCCACCTTATCCATGATTACGCCATGCTGTAAAGCTGCTTCTGGTTATATTCATTGTGTTTTATGGTTTTATCTGAATAATACGTTAATTTGTTTCCTCCAGCCGGAGGGTGTTTGCCTTGATGTTAATCGGGGTATGGAGAATATATGGATCTCTTGCATATCATTGTGCTCGCTGTAGTGCAGGGCATTACCGAGTTTTTGCCGGTTTCAAGTTCTGCTCACCTGATACTGGTGCCGGTACTGACAGGTTGGCAAGATCAGGGGCTGGCATTTGATGTTGCCGTACATGTGGGCACCTTGAGTGCAGTTGTATTATATTTCCGCAATGAGATCGTAAAAATGACCCGGTCATGGTCGCGTTCGATTGTGGGCAAGGGCTTCGACGAAGATGCGCGACTGGCCTGGGCCGTGCTGTTGGGTACCATTCCTGTTGGTCTGGCGGGATTATTGTTCAAGGATTTTATCGAGAGTGACTTACGCAGTGCATTTGTTATAGCCAGCGCAACCCTGGTTTTTGCAATATTGTTGTGGTGGGCGGATGCAAGGTGTCGTGGTCAGCGTAGTGAATACAGTATCGGCTGGAAAGATGTGCTGTTTATTGGCATTGCTCAAGCCATTGCGCTTATTCCCGGAACATCACGTTCCGGCGCCACTATGACAGCAGCCCTGATGATGGGCTTGAGTCGACAGGCTGCCGCACGGTTCTCCTTCCTGTTGTCGATTCCGGTCATTGTGCTCGCCGGCGGATTGAAAACACTGGACTATATTGAGACAGCCAGTATAGATGATGCACAGTCGTTAATGCTGGGTGCCTTGCTTTCAGGTATTACTGCTTATTTCTGCATTCACTTCTTCCTGGTATTGCTTGAACGTATTGGCATGATGCCGTTTGTGATTTACCGGATTATTCTTGCTGTATTTCTCTATGTGATGTTTGCCTGATGCAATCGGAATTGAATGGTTTGCGTTACCGGATTTTATGGTTGTTAATTGGTTATGCCATGATTGCATTCGTTATTGTTCAGTCATTAATACCATCACCCGTAAGCGTAGGTATCGAGCTATCTGACAAGATTTATCATGTGGTCGGTTATTTCGGGTTAATGGGCTGGTTTGTGCAGATTTACCGCGGCAAGCAAGAGCGCCTGTTCTGGGCTGTGATATTTATTGCAATGGGCATATTGCTGGAGTTTCTTCAGGGTGTGGGGGGAGTTCGGCATTTTGAAATCAACGACATGATTGCCAATGCCTCCGGTGTGGTTATCGCCTGGGTCTTGTCAGGGACCGTTTTTTCCAGCTGTCTACTGTGGATGGAAAGAATATTTCTAAAAAAAATTAGTTAGCGGTTTTTAACTGCTTTAGAGCTTTGAGTCGGCGTTCACGAATAGCATTTGCCATATCTTCACCGGATAATTCCTGCTGCTTTAAATCGTTAATATCAATGTTTCTGATTGCCTCGAATGCCTGTCGCATATAATCCATTTGTGGGTAATCACAGTTTTCAGAACCTTTTCGTCCACGAATATCTGCAAGACAAACCGTAAGAAATGCTTCAAACCGCTGCGGTTTGCGCAGTGCATCCAGTTGTTCCAGTGTTTTCAACAGGGTCGTGGTTTTAAGTTCCAGCGCACGATGAGCATGCAGGTGAAAGCGTGATGCCAGAACCGCCAGATCGCGATAATCATTTGGAATACGTAAACGCTGGCATAGTTTTTTTATTACATTGACACCGCGTTCTTCGTGGCTGCGATGACTGGGTAAAATATCTTCGGGTGTTATGCCTTTGCCAAGATCATGGGTGAGTGCGGCAAAACGAATAATCGGATCCTTGCTGAGCTGACAGGCCTGTTGTAACACCATGATAGTGTGAACGCCTGTGTCGATTTCCGGGTGATAGCATTCCGGTTGCGGTATGCCAAACAGGCAGTCAATTTCCGGCAGGATTTTTTGCAGTGCGCCACAGTCTTTTAATACCTGAATAAATGCTTCCGGGTGCTGTTCGCCTAATGCTTTTTGCATTTCCTGCCAGACACGCTCAGCTACCAGTGCATCCACTTCGCCTTGCTGCACCATATTTTGCATAAGCGCCATGGTTTCTTCCGCCACATGAAAGCCCAGATGTTTATAGCGTGCGGCGAATCGTGCAACTCGAAGTATGCGTACCGGGTCTTCAGTAAATGCCGGGGAGACATGGCGCAGCAGCTTGTGTTCGAGATCGGTTTTGCCGTGATACGGATCGACAATATTGCCGTTCTCGTCTTCAGCGATGGCGTTAATCGTGAGGTCGCGTCGCGCCAGATCTTCTTCCAGCGTGACACTTTCATCAGTGTTGAAAGCAAAGCCTTTATAACCCGGTGCGGTTTTGCGTTCGGTACGGGCGAGGGCATATTCTTCTTTGGTTTTGGGATGCAGGAAAACCGGGAAATCCTTGCCTACCGGCGTATAACCCAGATCAGCCATCTGTTCCGGTGATGCACCCACTACTACCCAGTCTTTTTCCTTGAATGGATAATGGAGTAGCTTGTCACGAACGGCGCCGCCGACCAGATAAATTTTCATGGTTTGATTATATCTGGCTGCTGATTTTATGTCTTCATCCTTTCTCAAGGCATGATCATGATAACCGGATTGCCAGAGCTTGCTGAAGCTTCTGTTTTATATGAAAGCCGCTAATGCATTTTGTTTTTTGTATGAGGCGGGCGCGCTTCTGAGTTTCACCAAACTGAACTAGCCAATGCAAGTGATCAGGTATTATTACTTAACACAACGTCCTGGCATCAGAAGGTGCTTCATACAATGTTTACGCAAGAATTCGACCCATGTTCAGATTCTGAAGCTGGTGTTCGCATGTGTGTAACTGTGGTGATCAGGTCAATCTGATTTGGAATGGATGCACGGACATTCCCGAGTTTCAGCCTTGATGTGCTTTCAGGTGAACATCCCTGTTCTGGTTTCAGTGTAATTCGCGATCTAAAGATCCTTCCTGCCTGTGAGATTATTTTGAAAGTTGTTTTTGCGCTGCTGCTAATGCGACACCGGTGTTAATCGGCGCTTTCATTTCGCCCAGCACGGCTTCCAGGGCACTCAGGCATAGCACAATATTTTCTGCGCGGCTGCTGTGGCCCATGAGACCAATACGCCATACCTTTCCGGCCAAAGCACCCAGGCCTGCACCAAGTTCCAGATTAAACTGATTCAGCAGTTGTGAACGTACTGCAGCATCATCAACACCTTCAGGAATGGTGACGGAATTCAGCTGTGGCAAACGGTGTGCTTCATCAACAATAAATTTCAGGCCCATGGCTTCAATGCCCGCACGTAAGGCAAGGTGGTTATTCATATGACGTTGCCATGCGTTTTCAATGCCTTCTTCCTTCAACATGACCAAGGATTCATGCAATGCATAAAGTGCATTAACCGGGGCTGTGTGATGATAGGCGCGCTTCACTTCGCCACCCCAGTAACCCATGACCAGATTGAGATCGAGGAACCAGCTCTGGACTTTGGTCTTACGATTTTTAATCACGTTAATAGCACGATCATTGAACGTAACCGGTGATATGCCGGGTACACAGGACAGACATTTCTGGGTGCCGGAATAAACCGCATCCGCCTGCCAGTCATCGACACGCAGTTCGCTACCGCCAAGTGAAGTCACGGCATCAACGATAGTCAGGCAATCGTACTGGTGGGCTAACTGACACAGGGTTTTAACGTCGGACTGGGCGCCGGTGGAGGTTTCTGCATGGACAAAAGCCAGGACTTTCGCATCGGGGTTGGCTTTTAATGCGGCTTCAACCTTGTTGGGATCAACCGCTTCTCCCCAGGTGTCTTCCACCATAATGGCTGTGGCACCGCAACGTTCCACATTTTCTTTCATGCGGCCGCCGAACACGCCATTCTGGCAAACAATAACTTTATCGCCAGGTTCGACCAGATTCACAAAACAGGTTTCCATGCCGGCGGAACCGGGTGCAGACACGGGAATCGTCAGTGTGTTGTTGGTCTGGAAAGCATATTGCAGCATTACTTTAACTTCATCCATCATGCTTACGAAGCGTGGATCAAGATGGCCTATTGTCGGTCGTGACAGAGCTTCAAGGATTCGTGGATGGACATCGGATGGGCCGGGTCCCATGAGTGTGCGAACGGGGGGGTTGAATGAACTAATAGTCATGTATCAGGCGCCTTAAGCTAAAATTTCATGAAATCATGATACGGGCCATGTGTATGGCCTGAATTGATATATATCGAGCGTGGCTGATTATAAGAAGTTTTTAAGGACTTCGCCAAGTTGTCCGGCACTGACAGGCTTGGAGAGAAAACCGTTCATGCCGGCGTCCATGCATTGCTTTTTGTCATCGGCGGTAGCTTTGGCGGTAACGGCAATGATAGGGAGTGATGTTGTCGGGTCTTCGATCTGGCGCCATTGGCGCGTGGCTTCTATGCCATCGATTTTGGGCATATTGATATCCATGAATACGATATCGTAATGGTGCTTGTTCATGGCATAGAGTGCAGTTTCGCCATCGGTTGCAATATCAACATCGTGACCCATGTCCGTGAGATGGCTATAGATAATGCCGGCATTGATTTCACTATCTTCTGCAAGCAGTATGCGATAACGATTGCCAATGTCCTGTGGATGTGTAAATTCACTGTTGTGAAGCTTGAACAGGTGATCCAGTGAATGCGAGAGTAGCTCGAGTGCAAATGGCTTAATGATAGTAGCCTGTACATCCTTTAACGCATCAGGGTCCAGCAATTCAATATTTTTGATATAGGTCGCATAGAGCAGGGGTGCCTGATAGTTGGCTTCATGTCGAATTCGGTGAATCAAATTATGGGCAACGTTATGTTGCAGTGATTCACAAAGAATAATGACATCAAACAGGTTGTTTTTTTCTTTGCTCCATAACAAATGCGCAATCAGATTGTCGTTACCATCGGTGAAGTAGCATTCAATTTCCATCTGGTTGCAATAGCTTTCCAGAACGATGCGGCTGCCCATGTCAGGTTCATAAATCAGTGCGCGCTTGCCGGCAAAGTTGGGGCCACTCTCATTGTGCAATGTATCCTTCTGCCATTTGAACTGAACGACAAATGACGTCATGGTGTCATCATCGTGATGGATTTCGAACGTGCCGCCCATCAGGCGTATAAGTTGTGAACCAATGCGCAGGGGTAAAGCATCATCTGTCTTGGGTATTGAATGGGCATAGACAGGTGTTGTAGTGATTGCGTGACGAAATTTTATGATGATGCTGGCATTTACCAGGTTATCGTTTTGTCCTGGTTCAGCATAGGCCATGATCGAAACATCATGGTTAGTACATTTCTCGATGGCATAACGGACCAGGTTAGAAAGCAATTGTCGCAAGCGTTGTGCATCACTGAAAACATGTTTAGGGAAATTTTTATCAACCAAACAATTGACTTCGATATTTTTCTCGTGTGCCATGGGGGCCAGGCTGTGAGCAACACTGTTAATAATGGTGCGGGGCTGGATGCTTTTCTGGTACAGCGCAATTTTGCCCTGATCGATATGGGAGAAATCGACAATGTCTTCAACAATTTCCTGTAGTGCATTGCTTGATTGACTCAGTGCCTGTAGATATTGTTTCTGTTGTGCGTCAAGTTTGGTTTTATTTAACAGGTCCACCATGCCTACTACGCCACCAATGGGGGTGCGAATCTGATGAGTCATGGATGACAGGAATTCTGTTTTACTGCGATTGGCCTGTTCCGAAATATTGACTGCATCCTGTAAGCGTTTTTGCAGGGAATACAAGTAGAAAGGCAATGCAATGATCAGTAACAGAAAAGCAATGGCATCCAGTGTTAGCATTGACCATGCGTCTTCGGTTAATAACAGAATGTTGTAGCCAATAAACGTCATGGCAATGGAAGCCAGCAGGAAATTCTTGCCATAGCGGGTGCCGTAACCAATATAAATCCACAAATAAACCAGTACATAGGCGCTATTGATGCCGCCGGTGAGATAGGAAGAAAAGGTGGCGCTGGTGATGTCAAAGGCCAGTGATATATAGCGTCTTGTAGTGGATACCGGAATCCAGTACAGGCTGATAACGACAAGAAATGTGAAGCCGAAGAAAATAAATGAGAAGGTATGCAGTACATCCATGGTGGTGTCGAAATAACCACTTTCGATACCGGATGAGATGTAGGCATAGGTCAATAAGCCAATGCCCATGCGAATGAATGTCTGTATGAGTTCGACGTTCTTTAATTTTTCCATAAATATTCCATGAACGGGTTCCTGTAAAATTCTAGCACATCATAAACACTTATCATGAATGAAAACGACCCGGCTGACTACCGGTAGGTGAACAGGAATAGTCCATTAAATACCTGGCCTAGCGTCGAGCTATCTGGCGTTGTTGATTTTGCCGTATGCGTAAATGTGCCTTGCCGAGATAGTATGGAACAACAGACTCTATTGAAGTTGTTTCATGGCTTGCCTGGGGACAAATACTGTCCATTTTCAGGGAATTGTAATTATCCACAGAAAATGGTTTTCCCGGGAACCATTCAAGCAGGTTGGCCTGGAAGCGAGCAATAAAGTCGGGTAGCTTGATCACCTTTCTGTTCAGGCCAAGAACATGTGCGGTGTACTCAACGAGTTGTTTCAGGGTGTACTGTTTGG
Organism: Gammaproteobacteria bacterium; assembly: GCA_041592495.1. Classification (GTDB taxonomy): domain Bacteria; phylum Pseudomonadota; class Gammaproteobacteria; order SZUA-229; family SZUA-229; genus JBFHPZ01. The sequence continues at coordinate 10,434 of JBFHPZ010000022.1, forward strand.
GGCCACAAAGATCAATGCGGCGGCCATAGGTCGATTTATCCTCAAGTGCATTAACAAAGTTGCGTGCAACATCTTCCACATAGACCGGGGAAAATTTTGCATCACTACAGGCCAGAGGAAAAAAAAGCGGGCTCAGTTGTAGCAGGCCGGCAAAGCGATTGAAAAAACTGTCATCCGGACCGAAAATGATGGAAGGACGAAAACTGGTGACATGAATTTTTCCCGCAAATGCATGCAGGTGGTTCTCGCCTTCGCCCTTGGTGCGCAAATAATGACTGGGGGCAGAATTGGCATCGGCATTGAGCGCGCTCATGTGCAAAATACGTTTTACCTTGTTCTGGTGACTGGCGTTGAGTATTTTTCGTGGCAGTTCAAAGTGAACCCAGCGAAATCCTTCCCCGGCATGGCCTTTTTCATTGAGTATACCCACCAGATTGATCACCGCATCGCTGTTCTTGAATGCCTTGTCCAGTTCATGCTGGTTATGGATATCGGTTTCAATAACGGTGACATTAGGTAATACCAGCAGATGTCGGCATTTGTCCTTGCGCCGGGTCAGTACCCGTACTTGCTTGTTCAGTGAGCATAACTGGCTGATGATATGCGTACCGACAAAACCACTGCCGCCAAGTACTGTGATGGTGTTAATCGTCATGTCCGTGAGCCTGGTAATTTGAAATTATAATTGTCTCGAAGTATATCTTGACAAAGCAGATTTAATAACACAATCTTGCCACATGAGTGAATTTATTGCACAGATTAAACCTCTCCGTATTGTTATGCGCCTACGCTGGTGTGTAGCTATTGATCTGTGCGTTCGATATCGAAGTTAAAATTCTTCAAAAAAGCTTTAAAACCAAGGCCACAGATTCGAAAGAAACTGTGGCCTTTCTCGTTTTAGCCAACTGGAAAAAAGAGTGATGAATAGGGGATATATACTGGTAATTGCATTTATTAGTGTGGTGCTTATCTGGTCAACAACGCCTCTGGCAATTAAATGGAGTGGCGAGGATGTTGGCTTTTTATTTGGTGTCACACTACGTATGTTCATCGGCGCAGTGCTATCCCTGGTGCTGGTGCTGTTGTACTACAGGCGTCTGCCCTTGCATCGAACCGCATGTCATGTGTATTTTGCCGCAGGTACGGCAATATTTGGTGCCATGCTGGCTGTGTATTGGGGCGCACAATATATTTCATCGGGTCTTGTCTCGGTGGTCTTTGGTATGACCCCCATAGTGACAGCATTTATTGCAGCGAAAGTATTGCAGGAACATAGCCTGTCATTGTTTAAACTGGCTGGATCAATGATTGGGATAGCGGGCCTGGTGGTTATTTTTTCAGAGCAACTGGATTTGGGTGAACATGCGGCATGGGGAATTACGGCAGTGCTGGTGTCCGTGCTGTTGCATTCAATAAGCGCGGTCTGGATCAAACGTATCAATAGCGGCTTGCCTGCACTGGTTATAACCGCTGGTGGTCTGGCGTTTGCCCTGCCCTTGTTTATTATGGTTTATGCAGTATTCGCCGGTCCATTGCCGGATAGCCTTCCTTTAAGGCCTGTCTGGTCTATTGTGTACTTAGGGATAATGGGATCTGTGGTTGGATTTGTTTGCTACTATTTTGTGCTGGCGAATATGAATGTTTCCACGGTTGCGTTGATTACATTAATAACGCCGGTACTGGCATTATGGTTAGGTTATTTTTTCAATGGTGAGAATATCAATGTCGCCGTGATAGGCGGAACAGCGCTGGTGCTGTCGGGTTTGGTTATTCATCAATGGGGCGGGCGATTAAAAAGATAGCTTACATTTTTCTGTTCTTATTGCTTATGGCTTTTAATCAGGCGCTATTTGCAAAAACCCTGATAAAAACCATTCGCTTTGTTGGTAATGACGTTACCCAGGAATCCATCCTGCGACAGGAAATGTTTGTCAAGGAAGGTGATGCCGTCGACTATGTAAAAATCGAGGAATCCGTACAGGCCATCATGGACCTTGGTTTGTTTCGTAAAGTGCATTACTACCTGGGTGAGGATTATGTAACGGGTTCAACTGACCCCGCTGCGGAATTGGTCGTTGTCGTCAAAGAAAAATACTATATGCTGGTGATACCGCGTTTGCGTTATGAGGATAACCAGTTACGCATGGGTGTTCACCTTAACTGGGATAATGTTAACGGTCTTGATCACAGCATGCGCCTGTTGTTTGAGCGCAAGGGGAAGCTGGAAGGCGTGACCGAATATCACCAACAGTTTAGGTATAGTTACCCCAATGTAGCCGGATCAAAGTATTCATTAAGTTTTTCGTTCAATGACCAAAACTCCGTTGAGGAAAATGTCGATGGTGTTTTGCAGAACCAGCTGGATCAGTCGTTTGGAATAGGATTGTTTAAATGGCTCAACAGGGAAAAACGTAAAAGGGGCATGTATGCCAGCCTGGGCACAGGTTATATATTAAGAAGTTACGAAGACATTCAAACCCAGGTCATTCTGGATGAAACCGATGCCGTTACCCTGTCAGGTGAATATGGATATAAGAATGTACACGAATATTTATATAATCGGGGTGGCAAACATTTTGGGTATCGATTGACTATATCCGATGAGATGTTTGGTAGTACCTCCGAGTATTTCAATCATTATCTTTTTTATCGCAGCTACTATCGATTTGATTCCAGGCCGGATGATAATCTGAATGTGCAGACTCTGTTAGGTCATTCAACAGACGACATCCTTGATGATCGAGCCTATACCCTCGATTACCGAAATGATCTAAGAGGTTATGAGCGAAGCAGCTTTCAGGGAAATACCATGCTGCTGGTGAATGTAGAATATCTTCGTCCATCCGAACCCCATCCCTTGCTGCGTTATGTCTATTTCATCGATGTAGGAAATACGTTTGATCAATTCAGTGATCTTGGCCACGGGCCTTTAAAAGTGGGTGTGGGTTTTGGTCTGCGCTGGAAGATACCTGCATTTGTACGTATCGATCTCAGGCTGGATGTGGGTTATGCGGTGAGTGATGATGAATACAAGGTGACGGTGGGAACAAGGCATGCTTTTTAAATGCCGCCTTATCCTCCAGTGTAAGACATAAATCGAAGCACCTTTTCCGGCTTTTCATTAAATTCATGACGTTCCGGTTTCATATTGATGGCGGTGATAATGGCCTGTTCCAGTTCTTCATCGCTGATACCGGCTCGCAGCAGGGGGCGCAATTCAAAGTTATGTTCCTGGCCCAGACAGGTGTAGATAGTGCCATCCACCGACAGGC
>JBFHPZ010000023.1:0-13565 GCA_041592495.1 Gammaproteobacteria bacterium
GAAAGGCAAGACCCTGGACGAAGTGAAACAGATCAAGAACAAGGACATCGCCGAAGAACTGGCCTTACCGCCGGTAAAAGTGCACTGTTCGGTGCTGGCGGAAGACGCCATCAGTGCGGCGGTGGATGATTATATGAAGAAGCACCAGAAAGATTGAGGCAGTAGTCATATGGCTTTGAGCATTACAGAACCTGCAGCAGAACGCGTGAAAAATTTCTTGAGCAGTCGTGGTAAGGGAATGGGCGTGCGTCTCGGTGTCAAAACCTCCGGTTGTTCCGGCATGGCTTATGTCATCGAGTTTGTTGATGAAGTCAACGAAGGTGAAGATGTCGTGTTTGAAAGCAATGGCGTTAACATCGTTGTGGACAAGAAAAGCCTGGTCTATATCGATGGTACCCAGATTGATTATGCCAAAGAAGGCTTGAACGAAGGTTTCAAGTTTTCAAATCCCAATGAATCAGATCGTTGCGGCTGTGGTGAAAGTTTTACAATATAATCATGGCTGATGACCTGTTTTCCCTGAATTATTTCGAAATCTTTGATGTTCCCGTGCTGGTTGATGTCGATATGGATCGCGTCAACCAGCTTTATCGTGAGTTACAAAAAACTGTTCATCCGGATCGTTTTGCAAGTGACAGTGAGCAGGCGCGTCGTATTGCCATGCAGCAGACATCCTTAATCAATCAGGCCTATCAGACACTGAAAGATCCTGTTGCCAGGGCGCAATATATTCTTAAACTGCGAGGCATGGATATTAATGCCGAAACGGATACCACCATGGATGCAGAATTTCTCATGGAGCAAATGGAATTTCGTGAGTCTCTGGCAGAAGTACGCGATACAACAGATCCTTTAACCAGACTGGATTCCATGGCTTCTGAATTGAAACAAAAGCTCAAATCCTTAATGAGCAATTTTTCAATTCATGTCTCGGCTAATGAACTGAGCCAGGCCCGTGAAGATGTCAGAAAAATGCAATTTCTGGTTAAAGCCAAAAAGGAAGTGGATGAGCTTTCCCAGCAACTCGAAGATGAATTACTTTAAGTTTTAATCATGGCTTTATTACAGATTGCAGAACCCGGTCAATCGACCAAACCCCACGAACACCGTCATGCGATTGGAATCGACCTGGGTACAACCAATTCACTGGTGGCCACGGTACGTAGTGGCGTTGCTGAAACACTTCCCGATCACCAGGGAAGGCATTTACTGCCTTCGGTTGTGCGTTATTTTTCAGATGGTTCCCATATTGTTGGAGTTGAAGCCAAGGCGGATGCGGTCAAAGATCCGCACAATACCATTGCCTCCGTGAAACGCTTAATGGGTCGTGGTGTTGATGACATCAAAACACTGGGTAGCCAGTTGCCTTATGAATTCACCCAGATTGATACCGCTGTTCCTCGTATCAAAACTGTTGCTGGTGAGAAGAGTGCTGTTGAAGTATCGGCTGATATTTTGAAAGTACTGAAAAAGCTGGGTGAGGAAACCCTTGGTGATGATCTGGTAGGTGCCGTTATTACAGTACCAGCCTATTTTGATGATGCCCAGCGGCAGGCAACCAAAGATGCGGCACAGCTGGCGAATCTAAAAATATTACGTTTATTGAATGAGCCCACAGCGGCTGCAGTTGCCTACGGTCTTGATAGCGGTCGTGAAGGTGTTATCGCAGTCTATGACCTGGGTGGTGGTACCTTTGATATTTCCATCCTGCGGCTGAATAAAGGCGTGTTTGAAGTCCTGGCCACCGGAGGTGACAGTGCACTGGGTGGTGATGATTTTGATCATGCCATTGCCGAATGGATAGCAACACAGGCAGGTCTGGATCTCAATACGCTTTCTACATCGACTTTGCGCATGTTGTTACGTGATGCCTGCTCTGCAAAAGAAATGCTGACAACCCAGGAACAGGCTGAACTGAATATTGAACTGGCTGAAAACCAGACCTGGTTTGGTTTGCTGACACGCACTATTTTCAATGAACTTGTCGACCCCCTGATTAAAAAATCCCTCATGGCCTGTCGTCGGGCATTGCGTGACGCCGGTATTGAACGCGAAGAAATTATGGACGTGGTGATGGTGGGTGGTTCTACTCGCACTCTACGAGTCCGTGAATTAGTGGGTGAGTTCTTTGGGCAAGAGCCACTGGTCAGTATTGATCCGGACAAGGTTGTGGCTATTGGCGCCGCCAAACAGGCAAACGCTTTGGCCGGAAATGATCCGGACGGTGACATGTTGTTGCTGGACGTGATTCCATTATCTCTGGGCATAGAAACCATGGGTGGCCTGGCAGAAAAAATCATCCAGCGTAATACACCCATTCCCGTATCCCGTGCCCAGGATTTCACGACTTATAAAGATGGCCAGACCGCCATGGCCATACATGTGGTGCAGGGTGAACGTGAATTGATATCCGATTGTCGGTCCCTGGCGCGATTTGAATTGCGGGGTATACCGCCCATGGTTGCGGGTGCAGCCCGTATTCGGGTGACTTTCCAGGTAGATGCGGATGGTCTGCTGAGTGTCAGTGCAAAAGAACAGACTTCCGGCGTTCAATCGCAGGTAGAGGTGAAGCCTTCCTATGGCCTTAGTGATAAGGATATAGAAAGCATGTTACGTGAATCCATGGATTACGCCATGGATGACCGCGATGCTCGCAACTTACGTGAGCAGCAGGTTGAAGCCGATCGTGTTATTGAAGCATTGGATGCAGCCCTCTCAGCCGATGGTGATTCCATGCTGGATGCGGCAGAAAAACAGGCTATTCTGGATTCGCGGCAGGCACTGGCAAATGTCAGGCAATCGGCCAGCGATATCAAGGTCATCAAGAAAGCCATGGAAGATCTGGAAAAGGCCAGTGCCAGTTATGTCGCCCGTCGTATGAATGCCAGCGTTCAAAAGGCCATGGCGGGACACAAGGTGAATGAATTTAAAGTTGAAAGTGAGAAGAGCGAATGACGCAGATTATTTTTCTGCCCCATGAAGAAATTTGTCCTGATGGGGCGGTTATCGATGTAGAGCCCGGTGTGACTATATGTGATGCTGCGTTGAAAAATGGTATCGAAATCGAACACGCTTGTGAGAAATCCTGTGCCTGCACAACCTGTCATGTTTATGTGAGGGAGGGCGGCGATTCCCTGAATGAATCCACCGAAGAAGAAGACGACATGCTGGATAAAGCCTGGGGGCTGGATCCGGATTCCCGTCTGAGTTGTCAGACGGTGGTAGGGGATATAGACCTGGTTGTGGAATTGCCCAAGTACACGATCAATATGGTCTCAGAGAATCACTAGGAGAACAAAATGAGTCTTAAATGGTCAGATTCCCTTGATATTGCCATTGCCCTGGATGAGGTGCATCCGGAGGTGGATCCGCAATATATTCGCTTCACTGATTTGCACCAGTGGGTGTGTGATCTGGAGGAATTTGATGATGATCCGGAAAAATCCAACGAAAAAATACTGGAAGCCATCCAGATGAACTGGATCGAAGAAAAAGACTGAGAAAGCCTGTACTATACTTTTCACTGGCTTTGCTTAACATGAAAAACCCGCGTAAAATCGCGGGTTTAGTTTATACTCATAGCGAATTTTTTAGGTAAATAGAGCTGTATGGCGATTGAACGTAGCATTTCGATTATCAAACCCGGTCATGGCTCCGATGGTCCCGCAACCGCCAAAACAGAAATAGCCTGTACCTTCAAACCCGAGGAAATTTGTGAGCGCAGTCGCTAACATTTCAACCACAGAAAAAACCAACCTGCTAGGTATGAACCGGCAGGATATGGAAGCTTTCTTTCTTGCCATGGGCGAGAAAGCTTTCCGTGCGACTCAAATATTAAAATGGATACATCAGCAGGGCGTTGATGATTTTGTGCAGATGACCAACATCAGTAAGGAGTTGCGTCAGTACCTGATCGACAATGCCAGCATACAATCGCTGGATGTGCTGGTCGATCAATTGTCTACCGATGGCACCCGCAAATGGGTTATGCAACTGTCAGATGGTAATTGTATCGAAACCGTTTTTATTCCCGAGGATGATCGCGGCACCCTGTGTATTTCATCGCAGATTGGTTGTGCGCTGGATTGCAGCTTTTGTTCCACTGCGCGTCAGGGTTTTAGTCGGAATTTAACCACCGCTGAAATCATCTCACAGGTCTGGTTGGCAAGCCGTCTGCTCGAAGAAGAGCACAAGCCGGGACGGAAAATATCCAATATCGTTCTCATGGGCATGGGCGAACCATTGCTAAATTATGATAACGTCGTTAAAGCCATTGATGTGTTTCTGGATGATTTCGCATATGGTTTGAGTAAACGTCGGGTTACCGTGAGTACAGCCGGTGTCATACCTGCCATGGATCGTCTGGCGGATCGTCATGATGTGCAACTGGCTATTTCATTACATGCAACGAACGATGAGTTGCGCAATGAACTGGTACCATTGAATAAGAAATACCCGTTGTCAGAGCTAATCGCAGCCTGTCATCGTTTTATGGAAAAACAGTCACCGCGCTCACGTCTAACAATTGAATATGTCATGTTGGCCGGAGTTAACGACAGTGATAAAGATGCCCAGCAGTTAATCAAATTGCTCAAGGGTTTATCGGTCATGGTGAATCTGATTCCATTCAACCCCTTTGAAAACTCCGGATACGGCACCTCATCCAATGATATCGTAAGGCGTTTTCAGGAAAAATTACATAAAGCCAGTATTACTACGGTAATTCGCAAAACACGTGGAGATGATATTGATGCTGCATGCGGTCAACTTGTCGGAAAAGTTACAGACAAGAGCCGTCGTCATATCAGATTCATAAAACCACGATTTGGGATGAATACATGAAGCCAGGTAATCTCATAATAACAATCCTGCTTGCCATGTTCTTGACGGCCTGTGGTGGCTCAAAAGCAATCAAGAAGGATACTGAAGGGACCAATTATAAAGAAGCGGCAAAAATAAATGTTCAACTGGCTTCCGGATATATACAACGCGGTCAGCTTGAAATAGCAAAAGAAAAACTGGACAAGGCTATAGAGCAAAATCCAGGTTATGTTCCGGCCTATACGACCATGGCATTGTTGATGGATATCCTGGGTGAACAGGATGATGCCGAAAGTTATTATCTTGAAGCACTGGATATTGATCCGCGAAATCCGGCCTTACGAAATAATTACGGTACCTTCCTGTGTAAACAGAATAAGGTCGATGAAGCTGTTGAACAGTTTCAACATGCCATCAAGAATCAGTTTTATGAAACACCGGAAAATGCCCATGCCAATCTGGGTTATTGCCTGATGAAAGCAGAGAAACCGGATTATGTTCTGGCAGAAAAACATTTGCGCAAGGCGCTTAAAGTCAGACCAAATATGCCATCCGCCTTATTGGCCATGGGTGAGCTTGCAATCAAAACTAAACGTTTCCTCATGGCGCGTGCGTATATGCAGCGTTACCATAGTGTTTCTTCACCCAGTGCGGAAAGCTTGTGGTATCAGCTTCAGGCAGAAAGGGCGCTGGATGATCAGAAAAATTTCCTGAGATTATCACGGGAATTACTCAAACAATTCCCGGATTCACCCCAGGCCGATTTGTTGATGGATCTGTCTAATAAATGAATGAGCAGAATTCATATATAACTACTGATAACACCCAGGTTGATGTCAATAACCATCAGCCGGAATTTGGTGTCAAGCTTCGTGAAGCAAGGGAAGCTGCGGGTCTTTCAATAGTTGATGTTTCTGAAACACTCAAACTAAAAGAAGATCTCATCAAGGCACTTGAAAACTCCCAGATTGAAAAATTACCCGTAACCGCATTTACCCAGGGTTATATTCGGAGCTATTGCCGCTTGCTAAAGCTGTCTGCTGAAGAACTAATAGAGCAGTACAATAAAATGATGCCCCATCAGGAAGTTCCGCTGGTGCAGACATCGGGTGTATCAGTGCAAAAAACCAGTGGTGATGGTCACGTTAAAATTGTGACATTTTTTCTTGTGGCTGCAGGTTTATTTCTGTTTTCTCTGTGGTGGTTACAAAACGACATAAATTCTCCGGTAAGCACTCAACCGGAAGCGGTTAATGAAGTTCGGGAAAATGTAATTGAAAGTGATGTTGCTGAACCCGTTGCTGAAATACAGGAGGATGCTCAATCCTCAATTGAACAAGCTCCTGTTGAAACCACCGAAGTAATAATTAGTCAGCCTGAACAAGCATCTTCTCCACAGTCTACAAGTATCCCGGCTGAAATTACTGAACCTGCCGTTGTAAAGCCACGTCAGGTAGTGCCTGGTGATGATATTCTGGTGGTTCGCAGCAATGGTGATTCATGGACTGAAATCGAGGATGCAAATGGTCAGCGTCTGTTGTTCCAGCTGATAAGGGCGGGTGATTTTCATCAGCTCCAGGGCCGGGCACCGTTCAGGATATTTTTAGGAAATGCGCCTTCTGTGGAAATTACCGTTAATGATAAGGCCATCGATTTGTCTACCCATATACGTCAGAATAATATTGCCCATATCTCGGTAAAAGGTAATGCAAACACACAAACAGTCCGTGGACTGGTTCGTGCTGCATCTGACAATACGAATAACGGCAATGAACAACAGGCTGAATAACCAGTCTTTATATAAATTACAAAAGTAACATCATATGGGTTCCAATATTCAATCTATACGAGGCATGCATGACATTCTGCCTCATCAAACAGCTATCTGGCAGTACTTTGAGCAAACGGTACGAGATACTGTTCAGGCTTATGGCTATAACGAAATCCGTATGCCAGTACTTGAACCAACTGATCTTTTTTGTCGCTCTATCGGTGAAGTTACAGATATCGTCGAAAAGGAAATGTACACCTTTAATGATCGCAATGGTGACAGTCTAACCTTGAGGCCAGAAGGTACAGCCAGTTGCGTGCGTGCCGGTATTCAGCATGGTCTTCTGCATAATCAACAGCAACGTCTCTGGTACATGGGGCCAATGTTCCGTCATGAACGTCCCCAGAAAGGTCGTTATCGCCAGTTCCACCAGATTGGTGTTGAAACCTTTGGTATGCAGGGGCCCGATATTGATGTCGAGTTGATATTAATGACGGCCAGATTGTGGAAAAATCTTGGCCTGCGGGATATTCGTCTTGAACTGAATACACTGGGTAGTAACGAAGCACGTGCGGCCTATCGAGAAGTTCTTGTTACTTATCTAGAGCAATACCGGGATCAACTGGATGAAGACAGCCTGCGTCGTCTGGGTACAAATCCTTTGCGCATTCTGGATAGTAAAAATCCTGCCATGCAGGACATAATCGAGAGTGCACCCAGGCTGATGGATTATCTGGATGATGAATCAAGAGAACACTTTGAACAGTTAAAAATGATGCTAAACAAGGCAGGTATCGTATTCACTGTGAATACTCGCCTGGTGCGTGGTCTCGATTATTATTGCAAAACAGTATTTGAATGGGTAACTGATCAACTGGGCGCGCAGGGTACAGTATGTGCCGGCGGACGTTATGATGGTCTGGTTTCACAACTCGGTGGAAGGGAAACGCCTGCAGCAGGTTTTGCCATGGGTATAGAGCGGTTACTTGCATTACTGGAAGATCAGGGATTCCAGCATCAGGATACAGTCGAGGTATTCATGGCATTACAAGGTGAAAAGGCCCAGATCGAGGGCTTGTTTTTGTCCGAACGCATTCGTGATCAATGGCCTGAATTAAAAATGATGGTGAATTGTGGCGGTGGCAGCTTCAAGGCTCAAATGAAAAAGGCAGATAAAAGCGGCGCAACACTCGCTTTAATTCTGGGTGATGATGAAGCAACTAATAATGTAATTTCAGTCAAACATCTGCGACAACAAATTGATCAGGCAACTGTATCTCAAGATAATGTCGTCGCAACCATACGTGACTGGTTAGCTAAATAATTGGGGTAAGCTAGCATGGATTATGAAACAGAAGAACAACAGGTCGAAGCACTTAAGAAGTGGTGGAAAGAAAATGGCAGAGTCGTTATAGCCGGTTTAATACTGGGCGTGGTCGTCATTGCCGGTTGGCGCTTTTATGTGGACTACAAAAAACAGCATTCAGAAATGGCGAGTGCTATTTATGAAAACGTAATGTTGGCGGCCAATGCAAATGCAGATCTGGCAGAGCAGGAACTCAGAGTTAATAATCTGATGGCAGAATATGCTGACACGCCTTATGCAACTCTTGCTGCAATGGTTCTTGCCAAGCAACAAATCCAGAAGGGTGATGCCATCAAGGCGCAACAACAACTGGACTGGGTTGTTAAACATACCAAACAGCCCGAGTTACAGCATCTTGCTCGCTTGCGTCTGGCACGTGTTTTTCTATCCAATCAGCAATACGATCAGGCGGAAATGTTGCTGTCTATTGATTATCCCCAAAGCTTCACTGCGCTTTACGAAGAGCTGAAAGGTGATGTTTATCTGGCAAAGGGTGATAAAGACAATGCGCGCCTTGCTTACGATAAGGCAATACTGGCTGCAGCCGGCCAGGCTAATCCATTGTTAAAACTTAAGCGCGATGATCTGGGATTCGCTGAAATGTCTGAGCCATCTTCATGATTAAACGTTTTCTTCTGCTGACACTGCTGGTTGCACTCACTGCCTGCAGTTCTGAAAAAGATAATTCCGAGCCACCTGCCGAACTGGTGGATTTTGAACCGGGTATCCAGGTGAATAAACTCTGGGATCGTTCAATTGGCAGTGGTGTTCAGCAACAATATCTTAAACTGTATCCCTTATTACTGGATGATCGAATTATCGTTGCCGACAGGGAAGGTGACATCACCGCTATCGACATTGAGACGGGAAAAAAAATCTGGACCACCGAGCTTGATTTAATTTTAAGTGCCGGTGTTGGCGGAAATGCTCATCACTTCTATGTGGTTACGTGGGATGGTGAACTTATCGCCATCAATGCAGAAGGCAAGATCGACTGGCGCAGCAAGCTGGCCAGTGAAGTGCTTGTGCCACCGGAGTGGGTTGATGATCGTGTCATTGTGCGTAGTGTAGATGGCCAGATCGTCGCTTACTCCAGTAGCACAGGAAAACAGGACTGGAGCTATAAACGCGAAGTTCCCGCATTAAGTCTTCGCGGTAATAGTCGGCCAATCATTTCGTTTGGTCGTATATACAGCGGTCTGGATAATGGACGTCTGGTCGTACTTGATGCCAGTGATGGCAGAACCTTGCTGGATGTTGCCGTAGCCGTTCCAACCGGGCGCTCGGAACTCGAACGTATTGTTGATATCGATGGTGACGCTGTACTCGATAATGGTGTGCTGTATATGGCAAGTTACCAGGGCAGAGTGGTCGCAGTGGATATTCGCCGTGGCCAACTGGTATGGACTCGCAAGCTTTCCACCTCGACAGGTGTAGATGTCAGCGCGGGCACCATGTTTGTAACGGATGACCGTGACCAGGTATGGGCACTGGATAGAAATAACGGTGCAACCTTATGGATGCAGGATAAGCTTACCGCAAGACAATTAACGCGTCCGGTGGTTGTGGGAGATATGGTTGTGACAGGTGATTTCGAAGGTTATCTACACTTCATGTCACAATTTGATGGCCATTTTATGGCGCGTATTGAAATGGATGATTCCGGAATCCTGGTGCCACCCCTGGTTAGAGACAATAAAATTTACGTTATAAGCCGTGATGGGCGTCTGGCTGCGTACCAGTTAAACAAACTTTCAAACTAGTTACATTTCGATCCTTAAGTATCGAGCCGGGACAATGTGTGTTTCACAATATTAGTAAATAGCCTGGTTGCAGGCAGCAAGATTGCCTATACTCGTTTGAATCTTAAAATTAATGATTAAAAAGGGAAATAATGAGCACTAAAAAGATCAGCGTGGGGGAAGTCCTGGTATGGCTGGTTGTGATCGCTTTGGTGGTATTGATTGCAAGCCCGTTCGCACTTGGCTTCAAAATACAGAATGATTATTCCAATATAGTCCGTAATCTTTCGGCCATGATTCAGGCGGATGTAAAGATAAAACAGTATGACAGGGGTGTTTTTACCTCCGATGTCATACTGGAATACACCACATCCAATATGCCCTTTAAGCTCAGTTTCAAAGAAACAATCGTTCATGGACCTGTGTATCTGGGGCTGCTGACCCAGGGTAAATCACCTTTAGTTGCAGCTGTTGTAAAAGGCGAAATGTTGCCAGTGGCAGGTTATGAGGCTATTTATCAAAAAATGTTTGCCGGTCAATCTGCCCTGGTTTATCAGAATATTATTGATCTATCCGGCGATTTCGAAATAGAAGAATATCTAAGGCCGGTTAATTCTGTCATCGAGCTGGAAGATGGGACTCCGCTGGAAATTCAAACCTCAGGTCTGACATTCAACGGCCATTACGCAGCAGCTTCTAACAAACTGTCTGGCGAAAGCAGTATGCCGGTTATGAAATTTGTTTCCGATGGTACAAGTTTCGATGGCCGTAATATCACCATGACATTATCCGGTGGCATAGGACAAAATGATCTCTATATGGGGGATTCCGTTTTATCCCTGGGCAAGTTCTCGATTGAGTCTGATGACCAGCAATTCGCCATGCATAACCTGACAGTCCGTTCCATGACATCAGAAAAAGGCGCCCTGGTTGATTCCCAGGTGCAAATGAATGTACAGGAAATTTTCGCATCCAATGAACGCTTCGGTCCGGCTGCCTTAAATATCAGTGTAAATGGCATGAATGCCAAAGCACTGAAAAAACTGCAGGCTGTACAAACCCAGATGCAGGACAAACTCCAGCAAGGTATTCCTCCTGAACAGGTAAATGCAATGATGGCGGGTGAAATGCTTGCCCTGGTGCCGGAACTGCTGATGCAGACCCAAATTAAAATTGACCCAATGCAGGTTGAAAGCGAACTGGGTAAGTTGCAATCAAGCCTTAAGTTTTCAGTAGACGGCCTTGATCAAAATGCACCAGCCGATCCATTGTTTATGTTGACAGCAATGAACCTGGATTTTGCAATGGATATTGACGAGGCACTGATGCGCCAGATAATTGAATGGCAACTTCAGGTGAATGCCAACCAGGTACAGGCTGTAGGCAGTGAAAAAGCGCGCAAGGCAGAATCCAGTATTCCATTGCAGCAGAAGGTTACTGAAAACCTTCAGGGACTTCTGGATGAGAACTGGCTGACATTTAACAATGGTATTTATAGCAGTACGGTGAGCCTGCATCAGGGACAAATGATGTTGAATAACAAGCAGATTGACCCGCTGGCCCAAATAATGTCGCAGATGTCGCAGCAGTAAAATCCAGAACCAGCAAGAAACAGCCGCAAGGCTGGTGAAAATTCGTTAAAATAGACAACGGCCAGCTTCGGACAGACTCCCAAGCTGGCCGTAGTTTATTTGTCTTCCTCTAATCGAGCTTCTCAACCATGTTGCCAGTAATTGCTTTAGTTGGTCGTCCCAACGTTGGAAAATCAACTTTGTTTAATGTGCTTACCAAGTCACGGGATGCCCTGGTTGCCGATTTTCCAGGCCTCACCCGCGACCGAAAATATGGCCATGGTGAACACGAAAACCATCCCTTTATCGTGATCGATACCGGCGGTTTGAGTGGTGAATCGGAAGAACTGGATAGTCGCATGGCGAGACAAACTCTGCTTGCCATCGAAGAAGCAAATCTGGTTTTATTTCTGGTAGATGCACGTGATGGTTTAACCGCAGCCGACGAAGCTATCGCCAGTCAATTACGACGTTATGGCAAAACCATGCACCTTGTTGTGAATAAAACCGATGGCATCGATGAGAACGTCGCCGCCAGCGAATTCGCATCACTGGGGTTTGCAGAAGGTCATTATATTGCTGCATCCCATGGCAGAGGTGTCGGTAAATTACTCGACATGTTATTTGCTGACTGGACAGATGATTCCGAACAGCAAACAACCTTTGATGTCGGCATCAAGGTAGCAATAGTGGGCAAACCCAATGTGGGAAAATCCACTCTGATTAATCGGCTACTGGGTGAAGAGCGAGTAGTGGTCATGGATATGCCCGGCACTACACGGGATAGCATCTTCATACCCTTCGAACATCAGGAGCAACGTTATACCTTGATTGATACCGCCGGTGTTCGGCGCAGGAAAAGTGTCAATGAAGCGGTAGAAAAATTCAGCGTCATTAAAACCCTTCAGGCCATTGATGAATCCAATGTAGTCATCATGATGATAGATGCCAGAGAAGGTGTCACCGATCAGGATTTGCATTTATTAGGCTATATCGTGGATGCGGGCAGGGCACTGGTCGTTGTCATCAATAAATGGGATGGCATGGAAGAAGATGAAAAACGTCATATCAAGGAAGAGCTGGAGCGCCGCCTGGGTTTTGTTAATTTCGCAGATATCTTTTTTATTTCCGCACTCCATGGTTCCAATGTTGGCTTGTTGTATAAATCCATTTTACAGGCCTATGCCTCCGCGACCAGAAATCTTTCAACGCCAAAATTAACTGCCATACTGGAAAAGGCAACGACGCAACATCAACCACCCCTGGTGCAGGGACGGCGCATCAAACTGCGTTATGCACATCAGGGTGGCCAGAATCCACCACTCATTGTCATCCATGGAAACCAGACCGAACTGGTGCCTGCATCCTACAAGCGTTATTTGATGAATGTATTTATTCAGCAACTTGACTTGAAAGGTTCGCCTTTACGACTAGAATTTAAGACAGGTGAAAACCCGTTTGCCGGTCGTAAGAATGTATTGTCAGGCCGGCAGATCAACCGTAAAAAACGCCTGATCCGGCATATCAAGAAATCGGAAAAGGCTAAAGCCCGTAAAAAGAAAAACGGTTAGCCCCAAAAACTACAGATTTATGTGGTTTTAAAATGCAGAAAAAACAATAAGTTGCAAGTATTTTTTGCAAAACTGGCTACAGTCGTCTATCTTTATCTTTGATTTCACTAAAATAATAAATGATTAATGCCGAATTGACCTATCCGGAATCATTAACTATATTCCGGATAATTCCTGTGTTTTCATTGCTCTAGAAGCATTATCTAAACTAGTAGCAAGCTATATGAAGAATAACCAAGAGGCTAGGTGCTATGAGAAAAGGTATTTTATATTCAGCCGTGTTAGGAGCCATGTTTATCAGCGGGCAGGCCAGGGCAGTCGAATTTGACGGCTTCCTGACGGCGGGGTTTGCGGTACACAATATGGATGAGTTGGCTTACGATACTAACTCTGATGGTATCCCTGATACCTTAACGCCTGCTACCTACCTGAACTCCATTGAAGAAGACGTCAGTTTTGATAATGACTCAAAATTCGGTTTGCAGGTTACAGCGGACGTTTTCAATAACATGCAGGCGGTGGCGCAGATTCTGGCAACCGGTGCGGATGAGAACTACGACATGGACGTGGAATGGGCCTATCTTGATTACGCCATTACAAATAGCATTAACCTTCGCGGCGGTAAGGTAAAAGAACCGGTATTCCTGATTTCCGACTACTACGAAGTGGGTTATGCCTATCCCTGGATTCGTCCACCGGAAGAGGTCTATAACAACAACCCGA
>JBFHPZ010000024.1:0-13551 GCA_041592495.1 Gammaproteobacteria bacterium
AATCGATGGGCTTAAAAAGTTAGTGAAACGCCCGTAAGCATCAGGCATGCAAATCCTAATGCTTTTTATTCATGGACAGCCATTAAAGGCAGCACTGTATTTCGTCAAACTGAAAATTAATATCCGTTACCGAAAATTGCGGCACAATAAAGTGAATGTAATCCTGTAAACGCCCAAGAATACTGGCTGTCACTTCTTCAGTGGATTGATTTCTGCAACGTTTCTCGTTATGTATTTTCTGTATCCACTCCAGGTTGATGGCCGGCACCACCCCGATCAATAAATCCACATATTTGGCTACATCAACACTATTCTTGCCACTACGCCGACGACGCTCCTGTATTACTCTGGGATTATGTGAAGGGCTCATTTTGCGACGGCTCCAGGTTTCAGCCACTACGCCACCATGCATGCCTTCATAAAACAATAATTCGGAATCGCTCGGTATGTCTTCCCAGTTGGTGAAACTGCCTACTGCCTGCTGAAACTGGTCAACATTATCATCGGTTACCATATGTCGAATCTGGCCGCCGCCAGTCTCTGAATACTGCTTAAACAAGCCTTCCAGGCGTTCAAAATCATTGAGTTCGGGACCATAAGTACTGATAGAACGCCCCTGTTGTTCAGCTTCGGCTATTTTCATGCACATTTCGGCCTGATCATATCGAAAGAAACTGTCGCCATGAACGAAGGTTGACTTGATTCCCTGGCGGTAAAAAATTTCCTTAAAAGCCTGCTGAACCACGGTTGTGCCAGCGCCCGAAGCACCGGTTATTGCCACAATAGGATGTTTTTTTCTTATCATCTGATATCCCTCTCCTGCACAGCTTCCTATTATTACTGTATGTTTATCCTCAGATCAAAATAATTTATTCACAATAGAGCGCCACCACCAAGAATACCTTAGTGGCGGCGTCGAACGACAATCGCGAGAGAAAAGGTCTGAAAGAATCAGGCTGTACGGGATGACTGCAGATAAACCGGCTCAAGGCCTGCCAACAGCGCCAGTTCGGGAATATTGCGTATCTGGGTTAAGCGACCGCGGGTTTCAATAAATCCCTGTTGTTCCAGTTTCTTGAATACGCGTCCAACAGTTTCAAAGGCCAGTCCAAGATAATTGGCAATATCACGGCGTAACATGGAAAGCCGGAAAAAATCACTGGGCATGCCATGCTGACCAAATCGACGAGCAATATTCATTATAAACAGCGATATGCGCTGTTCGGCATTTTGTGCCCCCATTAACAGGGATTGCTCCTGCATTTGCTGCATTTTTTCAGTCATGGAAACCAACAGGCAACGCTGATATTCAAACTGTTGCTCATCTTTGGGCTTTTCCAGCATATGCAGGCTGTATGCACATACACTGCTGTTCTCCAGGGCTGTAACGGTATTCAGGTGTGCTATACCCCCCAGGGATTCCAGCCCTATCATCTCGCCAGGCAAGTGAAAATCCACAACCTGTTCACGGCCATCATCAAAATAGCGGGTTGATTTGAACATACCGGCTTTCACCGCATACAGATATTGCAGTTGCTCACCGGCCTGAATCAGGTTTTCGCCATTAGCGACTTTCTTACGGCGCTGAACGAAAGTATCGAGTCGGCTGTGGTCTGGCTCTTCAAGACCTGACAGTTTGCATATGCCATATAACCCACAAAAGTTACAACCCACTTCTCGGTTAGTTACCCAGCGCATATTGTTAGTTGCCTGCATCAAAATATCTCCTCAGTATCAAGTTTCTTTATACCTCCAAACACTGCAGGAATAACTTGATAAATGACAATTTCTGTTTTGATTCAGACGACCAGTTACTGAATAAACAAGCTCTTTGTTGACCGGTGTTATATTTTTGTCTAATTACATAGTGTAGGTATTGAATAATTCCTTCCTGAATTTATTTCAGCTTTCCCGAAAAACACTTTTAGGGTGGGAATCAAATGAATAAAGATATTAATGACAGTTATCAGATAGCATATTATTTTGGCCCGGAACGCAGGCACGCAAACCATCCACGACGTTATCACATGGAACGCCGGCATCGCATACGTGACGAAGCCTTACTGAGTGATTGCCGTAATGGCATGCCACGCCGCAAGGAAGATGAAGAAGGCTTTTTTGAGATATCGGATCTGTATCATTCCTGAGCCATACTCTTCGGGTGTGAGTATCAGCCCCAAAAATAAAAATACACCAGGGTCACTACCAGTGCGACCATAACAAATGCACGGCTGGCAACAGCTTCGCAAAATTGACACTTTGACATCTGTCTCACTGGCCCATATGACACCGGCGGTTACCGGGTCATATCGACAACTGATTTAACTTTTAAAGACGGATCGCCAGGCAGAAAAGTCCGTTACCGTATCGGTACGTTCACGTAAAACCAGACCAATCTTGTATGCACCACCCACTTCCAGCTCACTACACCAACGCACATTTCCGGTCAGAAAATATTTTTTGTTTTGATCCTTCAAGGTCACCCAGACATCCAGCACACTGTCGATCTCTATAGGCCGATCTAATACCAGCCCCAAACCGGATGCGGATACGTCAACCGTTTTGCCATCGATCGTTTTGCCCAGTAAGCCTGGATTTTCCGATGAAAATACAATTTTCAGACTGATATGTTCGGTTCGACTGTAACGTTTGTCGGCACGTCGTTCTTCATAATTTGTAACTGTCGTCGCCATACTGATACCAAGGTTAATAATTTTAAGGTTATTTGAGTATAGTAAGCTTTTTCGTTTTATCGGCTTTTTCAGGATAAAGCCTACATTTACATCGTGGTTACATTAACAAGTGATGATTTCGCTCAATTTCGGCAACACCCACTTTAATAAGGTTTTTGTGCGAGAGCATGCTCCAGCAACACCTTAAACGCCCTTCTTCTGTAACCGCGAGTGTTGTTTGCCCAGGCCCAGGGATTTGCGTAAATCTTCCAGGATATAGTAACTGGCTGGCACCAGCACCAGACTCACCACCGTTGCGAACATAACGCCAAACGCCAGGGATACCGCCATGGGAATCAGAAACTGGGCCTGTACACTTCGCTCCAGCATGAGCGGTGTCAGACCGGCAAAGGTTGTGAGGGATGTCAGTATGATGGGGCGAAACCGGGCGACCCCGGCATCCCTTATGGCCTTGGCCACCGGTTTCCCGGCATGGCGGTTTCGGTTGATATAATCCACCAGTACCAGGTTATCGTTCACCACCACGCCAGCCACGGCGATCATGCCGCTCAATGACAACAGGCTGATATCCAGCCCCAGTAACAAATGCCCCATCACGGCTCCGATCAGGCCAAAGGGAATAGCCGTCATCACCATGAGTGGCTGGGTATAGGATCGAAACGGGATGGCCATAAGGATATAAATCCCGAGCAAGGCCAGCATAAAACCGGTCACCATGGAATCAATCAGCTCATCCTGATCCTTCTGCCTGCCGGCCTTGTCCCAGCTCACACCGGGATAAAGTACATGCATACGCTGTAGAAAATCACTGCGTAAATCTTCCATCACCTGGCCCGGCACGGCACGGCTTTCATCTACGCGGGCACTGACTTCAATAACCCGCTTGCGATCAATGCGCTTGATTTCGGATGGCCCGAAGCCATAGCTGATATCCGCCACCTGGTTAATGGGGATTTCAATATCCCCCGGCAGGCGAATAAACATGGTTTCCAGAAAATACAGGGATTTACGTTGCTGTTCGGGATAGCGCACGAACACCCGCACATCATCACGACCGCGCTGGATACGCTGGATTTCTTCACCATAACACGCCTGCCGTACCTGATGCGCCAGCATCTGGGTATTCACACCCAGGTGCTCCGCTTCGGGTTTTAACCGCAGCTGAACTTCCTGTTTACCGGTTTCATAGGAATCCTGGATATCATAGAGACCGGGATAATCGAACAAACGGGATTTCAACGTTTCGGCCGCCTGCGCCAGCTTGTGCATATCCGCACCGGTTAGTTCGATGTTGATGCCGGGTCCGGAATCCCGCAAGGTTGCCTGGAATGTCATCTGGGTAGCACCCTTGATTTCGCCAACCTTTTCACGCCATTGGCGAATGATTTCAGCGCTCTCCAGTGTGCGCTGTTCCGCCGGCGCCAAAGCAAGAGTCACCTCGGCCACATGGGCGCCCTGATTACCGCTGCGACTCATGGGTTGAACACCAATCACCGCCACCCGGTTGATAATTTGATCCACACCGGTGGACTGTTTCAATTCCTGCTGCAATGCAATCGCTGCATTTTCCAGCTGATCAACAGCCGCCTCGGTCACCTCCACCGGGGTTCCCTGAGCAAAAGCAATGCTGGCATTGGCCATATCACCTTCCACCCTGGGGAAAAACAGCAAGTGCAACCAGCCTGCAACCACCACCGCTGCAAAAATCATAAATGCCGACATAAACACCGCCACTGTGGCATAACGCCAGCGCAGGGCCCAGGCCAGAAAAGGTCGATACACCTGATAAATAAACTGCTCAACCCGTTGCGAGAAAGCCTGTTGCAATCGCCCCAGGGCATAGTCCTGTTTGGCTTCGGTATGAATACGGGATAAGTGCGCCGGCAATACAAACAAACATTCCACCAGGGAAAACAAAAGGGTAATGATCACCACCATGGGTATCACCATCCACAACCGTCCTTCCGCACCAGGTAAAAACAAAATCGGCATGAAAGCAACGACACTGGTAAGCACGGCAAATATCACCGGCTTGGCCACTTCCTGTGCACCGAGGATGGCGCCGGATAAGCCCCATTGTCCGCGGCTATGCTGGGCGTGAATATTTTCTCCGACCACAATGGCATCATCCACCACAATACCCAGCACAAGCACAAAACCAAACATTGAAATCATATTGATGGAGCCATCAAACTGCGGCAACAACCAGAAGGCGCCCATGAACGACACCGGAATGCCAAGACTCACCCAGAATGCCATGCTCAATCGCAAAAACATGACCAGGATAATAAACACCATGATCAAACCGGTAATGGCATTGCGAGTTAATAACTCCATACGGCTCTTGAAAAATTCCGAGCGATCTTCCCAGATATTTAACACCACACCCTGTGGCAAGGTTTTCTGTTTTTCGGCAATATAATCTTTTATGTCGTCTGCCATTTGCAGAATGTTCTGTTCGCCGACACGGAAGACAGTCATCAAAATGCCGGGCTGTCCATTGAATTCACCGCGAAATTCTGCATCCTGAAAACCATCAACCACATGGGCGATATCCGCCAGGGTAATGCGGCTGCCATCCGAATTGGCGCGCACAATTGTTTGTTCATATTGATCACCCCAATAGGACTGACCCATAGTACGCAACAACACATCACCGGACTGGGTTTTCAATAAGCCGCCGGGCAAATCCAGTGAAGCATTGCGCACTGCCGTCGCCACTTCATCAAAACTTAAATTGTATTGCTGCAAACTGGCTTCGGATAATTCAATGGAAATTTCATAGGGCCGTGCATTCACCAGATCAACCTGGGTAATGGATGGCAGACTGGTTAAATCATCACGCACCTGTTCGGCGTAATGTTTTAAGGTTAATTCATCCACATTACCTGCAACCACAACACTGGCAACGGTGCTTTTAATCGTGATT
This sequence comes from Gammaproteobacteria bacterium, assembly GCA_041592495.1. Lineage (GTDB taxonomy): Bacteria > Pseudomonadota > Gammaproteobacteria > SZUA-229 > SZUA-229 > JBFHPZ01. Next base: position 5,623 of record JBFHPZ010000024.1, read on the forward strand.
TCCCGAATTACCGGTTCTTCCGCATTTTTTGGAAAGCTGGTAATGGTATCGATACGTGACTTAATATCATCCATGACATTACGGGTTTCATAATTGCCATCGATTTCAGCAATCACATTACAGGCGTCTTCACTGGCGCGGCTGGTGATTTTTCGAATACCTTCTACATCAAAAATATTTTCTTCTATGCGAATACAAATAGCGCGCTCCACTTCTTCCGGTGTAGCGCCGGGATAGGGCACGGTAATATTGACCATATCCAGTGATATATTCGGGATCAGTTCTTTTCGTGTTTGAGGAATAGATATAATACCGGCAATAATAATCAGCAGCATCATAAGATTGGCTGCAACCCGATTCTCAGCGAACCAGGCAATGGCACGATTCATTGCGCCGCCTCAAGGGATGGCAATGTTGCTTCATTGATTAATGACAAAGCCATGCCGTCAACGGCAAAATCCAGCGCACTGACAATAACTTTCTTATGTTCTTCAATGCCGGCATCGATATAGACATAAGTCTCATCCTTATGCAGCACATTTACTTTTTGCTTGCGTAACAAGTTGCCATCATCCAGCAACCATACTTCATCACCAAAGCGCAATGCCGTGCGTGGCAATACAACAATATCCGTTAATTGCCTGCCCTTGATAACAGCGCGCACAAATAATCCGGGCGCGAGTAATGACGCATTTAAATCATCAGTAGTATTTTTGGCTTGCGCCTTATCAATTTCAACCACGGCATAAAGCAATTGATTACGCGTATCGACAATACTTTCAGTGCGTGAAATACGACCTTGCCAGCTCAGTTTTTTACCCGCCAGCTCCGTTGTTAGCAAAACACTTCCGTTTGGCAAATCAATCAAGGCCTGTTGTGATTGGGTTAACGGCAAACGCACTTCCATTTTTTCAGTGGCATAAATTTCAGCAATCACCTGGCCCGGTACGACATATTGTCCCACATCGACTTTTTTACTAATGACACGGCCGGTGAATGGCGCATGAACAGAAGTTCGCTTGTATTGCAGTTCGGCAATGGCTAAATCGGCCTGTGCTGCCTTGAGGTTTGCCCTGGCTTCTTTTAAATGCGGCAACTTTAATGCAAATGCCGTTGTTTCATTTTCAGTGCGCCCCATACGCTGCAAATCGAATCGCGCCTGCTCTGCTTCCGCCTCTGTTCTCGCCAGCGCCTGTTGCGCTGCCGCCACCTGCGCATCTGCACGGGTCATGGCCAGCTTGTAATCACTGTCATCGATACGCAGCAATATATCTCCCACATTAAAATCAGCACCGTCACTTAAGGAATTCGATACCTCTACAACACGCCCCATAACTTCTGCAGAAAGATTAATACGGATTTTTGCGGCAATATTGCCCTGGGAATACACAGGAATGTGAACAGTTTGATACGTTGCCTTAACCACTTCTACCACCGGTGGCTTGATGTCAGCAATTTTTCTCTCCGCTTTGGGACGAAACATAAACAGCAGTATGGTGATAATGACACCCAGCACAAGTATGGCCATGACCAGTTTGCCCTGAGATGAACTGTTGGCATTTAATCGCATCATTTGTATTTATTAATTATCGTCTTCATGATCAAGCAGTTTTACCGGCTTATCTTCCAGCACTTCTACTTTTTCGATTTTCTGAAAGCGACTGGATATTTTTTTGGCGGAAGCATGCACCTGATCAACATCCTTATGCGCCTGCCGGATATGATTTGACAAATCATCCATGCGCTTACTAAACCGTTCGAAGTCTTTTGATAATGCCACCAGATGTTCCTGAATAATATGCACCTGTTTACGCGTAGCTGAATCTTTTAGCACGGCACGCGCCGTTGTCAGCACTGCCATTAATGTGGTTGGTGATACCAGCCATACCCGTGCGCGCTGCGCTTCTTCCACCAGGTCGTAAAAATGCGCGTGAATCTCGGCGAATACCGCTTCGGCGGGAATAAACATCACCGCACCATCGGAGGTAACACCGGGCAATATATATTTTTCGGCAATATCCTTGATGTGTTTTTTAATATCCTGACGGAACTGGCGCTCTGCCGCCTGACGCTCCAGATCACCCAGATGGATATTGGTGATGTTACGGAAGGACTCCAGGGGAAATTTGGAATCTATACCGATATTGCCAGTTGGTTCCGGCAAAAACAGCATGCAATCTACCCGCGCATTATTTGGCAGGCTGTACTGAAATTCGAAACTGTTTTCCGGCATTACATTTCGCACCAGTGCATTTAATTGCACTTCACCGAATGCCCCACGTGAACGTTTATCTGCGAGCACTTCCTGCAAACTCACCACATTACCGGATAATTCGGTGATACGTTTTTGGGCTTCATCGATCAATGCCAAACGCTTCACTACATCTGCAAACGTAGCTGTGGTTTTTTCAAAGCCTTCACTCAGGCGTTTTTCCACCTGACCACTGATTTCTTTCAGGCGTTGATCGGTGGTCTGGGTCAATGCCTCCACACGCTTGCCCATGTCTTCACTGTAACGCACCAGCGCATCGGTCACCTGCTTGCGCACTTCCGACATGCCCTGGGTTAGATTTTCCTGCTGCAACTTCATTGTTTCCAGTTGGCGCTCTTCAAACCGCTGTCGATGCTGATGCAAACTGGTTTGTGTACTTTCATTAAAGGCCGACAAACGACTGGCCAGTTGTTCACTGACTTCACCCAGGCGTCGTTCCTGTTGCTGCTGGATTTCGGATAAATGTTTGGTGATTTGCTGTTGCATTTCAACCAGCTGACCCAGCTGTTTTTCCCGGGCTTCGGTTTGTTGCGCCATGAGGTCATGCTGCAACTGCAATTTGAATTGGCGTAGCTGGCTTAACAACCAGATCAGCAATGCCAGCAAGATGACTGCCGGTATAAGGATGACTAACAGTGTTTCGGGATGTTGTAAATAATTCTCTGGCATGCATGCGCCCGTTTTGTTTATTTGAGGTTGATCATACCTTTGCACTGTTCTAATAGCCATCCGGGCTAACCTGGGCGGGGCAGATTATGAGTTGTTTTTCATTCATCTTCCCTGCGCAAATCGTTATCATAGCTGCACTTAATTTTTAAAGCGTATCTATGTCCCGTATTCTGGTTTCCGGTATTGCTACACTGGATATTATCAATAGCGTCGACGGCTTTCCCCATGAAGACGCTGAAGTGCGTGCGAGCCGGCAGCAACTTCGCTGTGGTGGTAATGCCGCCAATACCGCAAGCGTATTAGCACAGCTTGGCCACGACATTCATTTCAGCGGTACTCTGGCGGATGATATGGCTGGCCATTTTATTATCGATGCTCTGGGTAAACACCATATCAACATCAACAATGCCGGTATTATCCAGGGCGCTATCACACCCACATCCTACATTACTTTAAACAGCCAGAACGGATCACGCACCATTGTGCATTATCGTGATTTAGCGGAACTCAACTTTGCTCAGTTTGATGACATTAAACTGGATGGGTTCAACTGGTGTCACTTTGAAGGCCGCAATTGCACCGAAACCCTGGCCATGATGCGCAAGGTGCAACAGCGTGGCATATACATCTCGCTGGAAATCGAAAAAGAGCGTGAGCATATCGATGAACTCATGCCGATAGCGGACTGCATTTTCTTTTCCCGTCCCTTCGCCAGGGGTCGCGGCTTTAACAAGGCCGAAGAATGCCTCCTGCATTTCGCAAAACTGTATCCCGACAAGTTACTCACCTGCACCTGGGGCACCGAAGGCGCATGGGGCTGGTCACAGCAATTGCTGCATAGCCCGGCATTCATCCCCGCCAGGGTGGTGGACACCATTGGCGCTGGTGATACATTCAATGCCGGAATCATTAATGCCCTTTTACAACATCACGATCTACAACAGGCCCTGACACAGGCCTGCAAACTGGCCGGGTATAAATGCGGCCAGCATAATTTCGATTTATCTGGATTACATAATGACTGAAAAGCTTTGCCATATTGATGACATCGCCGACCCCGGTGCCCGTGGATTTGAACTGGTACGGAATGGCCAGGAGTTTCTTATGTTTCTGGTGAAACGTGATAACCAGGTGTATGGCTATCGCAACAAATGCCCCCATGCCGGCGTCAATCTGGAATGGCGCGAGGATGACTTTCTGGATATGCAAAACGCCTGGATTCAATGCTCGGTGCACGGCGCCCTGTTTGTCATCGAAACCGGTGAATGCGCCGGTGGCCCCTGTAATGGTAAAGGCCTGCAGACTCTCGATATTCATATCGATGACGAGGGTAATATTTACCTGGACGCCGAATGATCCACACCGCCACACGATTATTTCCCTTCTGGGCCCTTGTCTTTTCCCTGCTGGCGTATTTTCAGCCAGCCCTGTTTGCCGATCTGAAAAGCCTGATCTTGCCTTTGCTTGCGATTGTGATGTTTGGCATGGGCCTGACGCTGACCCTGGATGACTTTATTCGCGTGACCAGAATGCCCGGCCTGATTGCCCTGGGCAGCGGCCTGCAATTTATTCTTATGCCTTTCCTGGCATGGCTGATTTCACTTTTGCTGGGGCTGGATCCCCTGCTCACCACCGGCATGATTCTGGTGGGCGCCAGCCCCGGCGGCACCGCCTCCAACGTGGTGTGCTATCTCGCCAAAGGCAATGTCGCCCTGTCTATTTCATTAACGGCAGTGTCAACCCTGCTGGCGGTGCTGCTCACACCTCTACTCAGCCGTTTGTATATCAACGCCAGCATCGATGTGCCCATGATGCAAATGCTGCAAAGCATCCTCACCCTGATCATTGCCCCGGTGGGCCTGGGCCTGCTGCTGAATCATTTTTTCCATCACCGACTCCGGCCAGTTGAGCAGGTATTTCCGCTGATTTCGGTAGCAGCGATCGTGCTGATCATTGCCATCATTGTCGCCCTCAACCAGCAACGACTGGCCGATCTCAGCATGATCATGTTACTGGCGGTGATGTTACATAACCTGACAGGTCTGGTTGGCGGCTACTGGATTCCCCGGCTCATGGGTAAGGATAAAATTATCTGCCGCACCCTGGCGATTGAAGTCGGCATGCAAAATTCCGGTTTGGCAGTGGCACTGGCGCTGAAATACTTTGCCCCGGTAGCGGCATTACCCGGTGCCCTGTTCAGCATCTGGCATAATCTCAGCGGCTCCATGCTAGCATCTTTGTGGAGCCGGTCAGCCAGGCATTAACATCCACAACACTTCTTGTATTTCTTACCACTGCCACAGGGGCAGGGATCATTACGCCCCACCTTGCTGGACGCGTTTTTTAAATCACCGTCCACATACAGCCAACGCCCCTGCTCCATCACAAACCGGCTGTTTTCATGCACTTCGCCGGGCACACCCTGTTGCTGATAACAGGCGATAAACTCCACCGTGGCCTTGTGCTCACCCTGCTTGCTCTGTAGCACCGTTAATCCCTGCCATTCAATTTTACTGTTGGCAATGTTCAACTGTTTCGGTCGAGTCGATGCATGCCAGCTGCGCAGCAAATAGTCTTCATTCCTCAGCACATACGCACTATAGCGAGAGCGCATTAAAGCCTCGGCTGACTCTGCCTGCGTATCACCCAGGAGCAGAGGCTGGCAACAATTGGCAAAACAGCTACCGCTTCCACATGGACAGGGTGAATTTTGAGATAAATCGACTGTTGCCATATATTATTGAATCCTAATGAAAAATATTTTTTTGTAAGCTTCTTATGTAGTTATAGTTAGTCTGCTAAACAATTTTTTTGTTGACAAGACATAGGCGCATCCGTATCGTAAGTGAACGATCACTAACTTGATCTGTCTGAATCATCCACCTTATTTATTTTTTTAAGGAGAAACATCAATGAGTTTCGACGCCGAATTAGATGCTAAAGGTTTAAACTGCCCACTGCCCATCCTGCGCGCAAAGAAAGCAATCGCTGAACTGTCCAGCGGCCAGGTTCTGAAAATTGTTGCTACTGACCCAGGCTCAGTAAAAGATTTCGAAGCATTCTGCAAACAAACTGGTAACACGCTGATGTCCAGCGCTGAAGCCGGTGGCGCTTTCGAATTCATGATCAAGAAAGCCTAATTGCTTTAGTATGAAAACAGGTATCGGCTCAGCCGGTACCTGTTTTTTTTCCTCCAGAATTCCATCCCGGGAAGGATAACTTTGGCCAAACGTCTTTCTGCTGAAGATCGCCGCGAGTCCATAATCGATGCCGCCAAACAACTGTTCGCACAGCGCGGTTTTCATGGCGTATCCATTGACGAAATCGTCAAAAAAGTCGGTGTTAGTCCGGCCATACTCTATCGCCACTTCAAATCCAAGGATGAACTCTACGAAGCGGTACTACACGAATTCTCCTGCACCCGCGAAAGTTATGTCGAAACCGTAGTCAAAGACGATACCGGTTTTGAAAATGTATTACGCGGCATGACTCGTGTATTCGTCACCAGCATTGTCAATCAACCCGACTTGCTTAAAACCGAATTGCACAGTCTGCTCGAAGGCAGCATGGCCAGCCAGGAATTTTTTCTCAACCGCTGGAAAAGTTTTACCGACTATATTGAATATAATCTCACTGAATACCAGGCCCAGGCTAAAATCGAACCCATTGATGTCAAAGCCGCGGCGCTCATGTACCAGGGCATGATCCGCGAAGTGCTGATTCAGAAATGCCTGAATCCCACAGACCGTTTCAAGGATATCGCCATCGATGACCTGGTGGATGAACTGATTAACCTGTTTCTAAAAATTATCATCATCAAAAAATAGGACACACCATGAAACGCATTCTGCTTGCCTTGATTGCCTTGTTGTTCACCAGCCATGTCATGGCTGCCAATCCCCAGGTGCGCATGATCACCAATAAGGGCGTAATTGAAATCGAACTCTATGCCGACAAGGCGCCAAAATCCGTCGAAAACTTTCTGAGTTATGTAAACGAAGGTTTTTATAACGGCACCATTTTTCATCGCGTCATCAAAAAATTCATGATCCAGGGCGGTGGATTCACTACCAGCTATTCCAAAAAGAACACCCATGCACCCATTCAGAACGAAGCTGACAATGGATTGAAAAATGATCGCGGCACAATTGCCATGGCAAGAACCAATGAACCCCATTCCGCTACCGCACAGTTTTTTATTAACACCGTGAACAACGATTTTCTCAACTTCCAGAACAAATCACTCAGGGGCTGGGGTTATGCCGTGTTTGGTAAAGTCACCAAAGGCATGAATATCGTGGATGAGATTGAGAATGTGGAAACAGGTCCCGGTGATTTTTTTCCGAGTGATGTACCACAAACACAGATTGTGATTCAGAAGGTGGAAATGATTAAGTAGTTAATCATTTCCACTTTTCAAAATAGAAGGCGGCTTTAGGTCGCCTTTTGTTTTTGTGTGGAATGTGTTTTTAAAAAATACAAAGAGATGGGTTACATATTGGTTCAAAGACATCGGTAACACTAAGCATTTTTCTATTTACATTCATTGCTTTTCGCCTTCCTGGCGAGTTCCTTTATGAATGCCATCCAAGGCATTCACCCTCCGGGTCATGCAAAGCATGATCAAAATCGCTCCAAGCGCTTTTGTCTTTTGTTACGCCACAAAAGAAACAGACGAAAGAAAAAGGCGCCCCGAACAGTTTGCCCTATCGGGTCCCTTCGCATCACAACTTTGCCAACGCGCCGGTTCCATTATGAATTGCATCCATGCAATTCACCCTTCGGGACAGCAAAGCTGTTCAAATTCGTTCCCAACGAATTTAGTCGACATCCCTGCCTCATCTCACCTGAATTCACCATCCAGGCGAATTCGCGCTATCAAAGTCGTGCTGCTCAGCAAACTGCAAGGGGACTTGGCGCTTCGCGGTTGTGCTCCGCATGTTAAATAATCACCCTCACCCCAACCCTCTCCCGTCAAGGGAGAGGGA